>USDF01000007.1 GCA_900553405.1 uncultured Clostridium sp.
ATTTTGTAGCAGTTTACACTGCGTACAAAATCTTAATTCTGGTTTTTTATGCTAATTTTAATTTCATAGAATTTAAAATTTTCTTTTCTATTCTTGAAACTTGTACTTGACTAATTCCTAGTATTTTTGCTACTTCCGTTTGAGTTTTGTTTTTATAATATCTAAGTAAAATGATTTCTTTTTCTCTTTGTTCTAAATTTGTTATCATTTCCTTTATTGTTAGTTTATTTGTTAATGTCTCTGCCTCATCTACATTTGTACTTAAGGTATCTAAGAATGATATTCCACCTTCATCATTTGTATAACTATCATCATATATAGAAATTGTTGGCTTAAGTGAATCTAATGCTACTGCAATTTCTTCCTTCGGCATTTTTAACTGTTTAGCTATTTCTGTAATATTTATTTCTTCTCCTGTTTCTTTTAAATATTTTGATTGTATATCTTTAATTTTTCCTGCAAGTTCCTTTATACTACGACTTACTTTTACACTTCCGTCGTCTCTAATAAAACGCTTAATTTCTCCCAATATGTATGGTACCGCATATGTAGAAAGTTTAACTTCAAAAGAAGTATCAAATCTTTTTATAGATTTGATAAATCCAATACTTCCAATTTGGTATAAATCTTCTAACTCGTACCCTCTGTCTTTAAATCTTTTTACTATACTCCATATAAGTCCATTATTTTCTTCAACTAATTTTGTCATCTTTTCTTGGTTTCCATTTTGCGCCTCTATAATATCTTCTATATTATTTTCATATACCACCATTTGATGACTCTCCTCGTAAATATTTATTTTATTTAAGATTGTCTATGTATCTATTTTTTACTTATTTCACTTAAGACTTTTTCTATATCTTGATCTGTTATTTCGTCCTTCTTTATTAATTTTTTCATTGTTACTTTAGTCCCTAGACCAACAATAGATTCTATTTTCATTTCGTCCATAAAACTCTCCATTATTGTAAAGCCCATTCCAGAGCGTTCTAGATTAGGCTTTGATGTATATAGTGGTTTTCTTGCTTCTTCTATATTTTTTATTCCCTTTCCTGTATCTGAAATTTCTATTGTTATTGAATTTCCAATAATTTTACAAATTATTTTTACTATTCCTTCTGTATCTTCGTATCCATGAATAATACAGTTTGTAACTGCTTCAGATACTGCTGTTTTTATGTCTGAAATTTCTTCAACAGTAGGATCTAGCTGCGCAGCAAATGCCGCTACACTAATTCTTGCAAATGCTTCATTATTAGACTTACTTATAAATTCTAATTGCATTTCATTTTCATATATACTTTTCATTTTTAACTTGCCTCCTTAATTTTGCATATTTTTGTTATTCCACTCATTTCAAATATTTTTTTCAATGAATGAGAGATATTTACTATTTCTAGGTCTCCTCCTATCATTTTCATCATTTTATATCTTCCTAGCACCATTCCTATTCCTGCACTATCCATAAACTCCACATTACTAAAATCAAATATAACTTTTCTCGGCATATATCTAGTAATTTCATTGTCTGCTTTCCTCCTTAATTTTTCTACTTCGTGATGGTCTATTTCTTCTGTTATTTCTAGCAAAAGAAGCTTGTCCTGCTTATTGTAATTAACATTCAAATTTTTTACCTCCTTTTTTCTTCTTTTGTTTGAATTATTATATTTTATTTTCCATTATTTTCCAAGAGTGAATTATAGGAAGTTTTGACGATTTATAAGAAGTTTTCGACATTATTTTTACAGTTTGGTACATATTATTTTATTTTTTGCTCATAATATTATTGATTATTAATTTGAGAGGTATTTTTTATGATTGAAATTAGAGAAGTTAAGAAAAAAGATTTAGAACTTTTAGCAAATATTTATAGTGTTATTTATTTGAATATTCCTGCTAAAGAAGATATGAGTTATGAAGACTCTTTTTCTTATTTAGAATATTTTTATAAGCATCAACCTGATTTGTTTCTTTGTGCAATAGAGGACAATATTCCTGTTGGTGCCGTAATGTCCATTTTAAGACCTTGTGCGAATGGATTATATTTATCTGATACTGAAGTGTTTGTAATAGAAGATTACAGAAACAAAAATCTAGGTTTAAAGTTATTATCAAAACAATTTGAAATTGCTGATGCAAAATATAATGTAAATTATAGTAAAACTTTATGCTATAAAACTGATAATAATTGGTACGAAAAAGCTGGCTATTCTATTCAAAATGATATTGTTGTTTTAAAATGTAATATTCAAAAGTTTTTAGAAAATAATGTTTAATATAAAAAAATATAAAAAACTCTAATAAGAATTTTTCATTCCTATTAGAGTTTTTATTTATTCTTTAGACTTCAAGCAGCTTTAAACAACAAATATAATTAATTTTTAACCATGCTTAAATCTTATTTTAATCCTTCTAGTCTTTCCTTTGCTGTTTGTAATAATCCTTCATATTTAGCAAGTTTTTCTTTTTCTTCATTTATTTTTGCTTCTGGAGCTTTTGCTACGAATCCTGGATTTGAAAGCATTTTTGTTGCTCTTTCTACTTCACTTGTTAATTTTTTAATTTCTTCTTCAAGTCTTGCTTTTTCTGCTTCTTTATCTATTAAATCTCCAAGTGGTATTATTACTTCCATTTGTTTTGTCATAATTGAAGTTACATTTTCCATATTTACATCATTTTCTTCTTTTATTTCTAAATCTGTTGCAAATCCTAATTTTTCTATCATTGCTTTTGAAGTTTCTAGCATTTCTTTTAAATTTTTAGTTACAAAGATTAATTTAGATTTTTTAGAAGGATGTATATTTTGAACTGTTCTTAAATTTCTTATTCCTACTATTATTTCTTTTAATTCTTCTATAGCTTCTTCTTCATTTTCAAAAGCCCATTCTTTATTATATTCAGGCCATTTTGAAATCATTATGCTTTCATCATTATGATATAGCTTCATAAATATTTCTTCTGTCATAAATGGCATAACTGGATGTAATAATTTTAATGAATTTATTAATACTTTATTTAATGTCCATAAACATGCATCTTTTGTGTTGCAGTTTTCATCATATAAACGTGGTTTTACCATTTCTATATACCAATCGCAGAATTCGTTCCAAATGAAGTCATATATTTTTTGAAGTGCAACACCCATATCATAGTTATCTAAGTTTACACTTACTTCTTTTATAACATTGTTTAATTTAGATAAAATCCATTTATCTTCATAAGTTAAGTTTGCAGGTAACTCTTCTGTCTCTAAATATTTTGCATCTACATCTTCTTTTATATTACCAAGTACAAATTTAGAAGCATTCCATAATTTGTTTGCAAAGTTTGATGCTACTTCTAGTTTTTCTGGCATATATCTAATATCATTTCCTGCTGAAATTCCATATATTAAAGAGAAACGTAAGCTATCAGTTCCATATTTTGCTATTATTTCTAATGGATCTATTCCATTGCCTAAAGATTTAGACATCTTTCTTCCTTGTGAATCTCTTACTATTCCGTGAATTAAAACATCTTTAAATGGTTCTACTCCTGTATGTTTTATTCCAGAGAATATCATTCTTGCTACCCAGAAGAATATAATATCATATCCTGTAACTAATGTTGATGTTGGATAGAAATATTTAAAATCTTCTGTTTGTTCTGGCCAACCTAATGTTGAAAATGGCCATAATGCAGAACTAAACCATGTGTCTAATGTGTCTTCATCTTGATGAATATGTGTGCTTCCACATTTACTACATTTTTCTGGAGCATTTTCTTCTACCATCATTTCATGGCAGTCTTCACAATAATATGCTGGTATTCTATGTCCCCACCATAATTGTCTTGAAATACACCAATCTTTTACATTATCCATCCATGCAAAATATGTTTTATCATATTTTGAAGGTATGAATCTTACTTTTCCACTTCTTACTGCTTCATTTGCTGGTTTTGCTAAAGGTTCCATTTTTACAAACCATTGCTCTGAAATGTGTGGTTCTATTGTATTGTGGCATCTGTAACATTTTCCTACATTATGTGTGTAATCTTCTATTTTTACTAAATCGCCTAATTCTTCTAGCTTTTCTACTATTTTTTGTCTAGCCTCTAATAAGTCCATTCCAGCATATTCTGGTACTAGATTTCCCATTTTAAAGTTTTCATCAAATACTTCTATTATATCTAGGTTGTGAGTTAATGCTGCTTGGTAATCATTTTGGTCATGTGCTGGTGTTAATTTAACAGCACCTGTACCAAATTCTTTTTCAACAAATGGATCTGCTATAATTGGTATTTCTTTATTCATTATTGGAAGTATAACTGTTTTTCCAACTAAATCTTTATATCTTTCATCATCTGGATGAACTGCAACACCTGTATCTCCAAGCATTGTTTCTGGTCTTGTTGTTGCAACTATAATATATCTATCTTCGTCTTTTACTTTATAACGAATATGCCATAAATGTGTTGGCTCTTCTTCATATTCAACTTCTGCATCTGATATAGATGTGTTGCAATATGGGCACCAGTTTATCATTCTTTTTCCTTTATAAATTAATCCTTCTCTATAAAGTTTTATAAATACATATTTAACAGCTTCAGATAAGCCTTCATCCATTGTAAATCTTTCTCTTGACCAATCACAAGAACATCCTAATTTTTTAATTTGATTTACAATTGCTCCACCATATTCTTTCTTCCAATCCCATGCTCTTTCTAAAAATCCTTCTCTTCCTAAGTCTTCTTTTGTAATTCCTGCTTCTTTCATTTTTGCAACTATTTTAGCTTCTGTTGCAATTGCAGCATGGTCTGTTCCAGGAATCCATAAAGCATTAAAGCCTTGCATTCTTTTATATCTAATTAATATATCTTGTATTGTTTCATCTAAAGCATGACCCATATGAAGTTTTCCTGTAATATTTGGTGGTGGAATAACTATTGTATAAGGTATTTTTGTTCTATCATCTGATGGTTTAAAATATCCTTTTTCCTCCCAATTTTCATATAATTTTTCTTCAAAGTCTTTTGGATTATACTTTCCTTCTAACTCATGTTTACACATATTTTTTCCTCCTCTTTATTTTTCTTTATTACAAACAAAAAACCAGAATTAAGATTTTGTACGCAGTGTAAACTGCTACAAAATCTAATTTCTGCCATATTTATCTTCTACAGAAAGTTATCATATTATGATAACTTTCCTAGAATATAAAAAGCTCACCCTCATAATAAGGGCGAGCTCAAATTTCTCACGGTACCACCTTAATTTATAAATAATTTTATTATTTATATCTTAGCTACAGTTAACGCCTGTTAAACGAGAATAACTACTATTATTTCACTATTCTAACAAAAAAGCTACCTTCTGTTTTCTTTTCTATAAGAAGCTTTCAGCGCAATCACTTCTTTTCTCTTTGATAGTAAGTTAAAACATACTCCTCTTTTTTCTTGTTTTTCAATATGTATTATATTATACAATAACTTTATATTTTATGCAACTATTTTTGTTTAATTCTTTTTTACAAAACAATTATATTTTATTTTGAAAATAGGGAGCAAATAAAATGCTCCCTATTCTCACTTAAAACATTTTTTCTACTATCAGATTATGATTCATGCCTTAGATTTTATACTTCTTCTACTCTCATTATCGAAATTTCATAAGCATGTTTATATTCTCCGGCTTCTGAATCTGGTGAATATCTTTTGAAATACTCTCTTCTTTGAATTCTGCCATATAGTTTTACTCGTTTTCCAACTTCAAACTCACTTGACAATTGTGCTACTTTTCCCCATGCAATACACGGAATGTAATCCGATTTTCCATACGGTCTATTAACTGCCATTAATAAATCCGTTATCTTTCTTCCTGAAGGGGTTTCTCTAAGTACAGGTGGTTTGCCAAGATAACCATCAAGATAAATTAAATCCACATTTGCTTCTTCTAATTCATCCTCCTTATCACAAATTTTGATTTCTTTTCCAAACAAAAATAGTTCTAAATGACTATGGCCATCTTTATCAAGTTTTTGGTGAGATCTAAACTGCCCTGCAACTTCAATCCATTTGCCTTTAACAGTTGTACCTTTTACTTTCTCTTCGATTAGTGAATCAGATACTACTATAGGAATAACATCCTCTACTCCACTATATCTCGTTACTGCAACTTCTGTTTGATAGAATTTTTCCAAAGATGTTTTATGACTATATTCAAATTCTTTTTCAATTCTACCACTAACAACTACTTTGTTACATTCAGTAAAAAGCTTGCTACCAATTGAAGTTTCCTCCTTTCTTGTTATAGCATCCTTTTCCCGTCTTACTACTTTTCCATCTGACATTGTACTCTCCTCCTGTTTATTTTTTTTGCTTATAGTACATTCGGTAGAAAAACTATTCTAAATTACTTACATACTCAAATTCTGTGTATGTATTTTAATTAAGAAATAAATTCTTCATCTTTATATACAAACGATATATATATTATACCATTATTTTACATTTTTGTAAAGTTCTGTAAATAATATTTTTTCTATTAATTGTTTTTTTGTTTATATTCATATAAAAGCTCTATTTTATGTTTAAAAATACTACTACAAATCCTAATACAAATAGCAAAAATCCACCTATTTTAAACCATTTAGCTCCTTCATTTTGATCATGAAAGCTAAACCATTTTTTAGTTTGTTTTCTTGCATCATATATCATGATAACACCTAACATTGCTAATAACATTCCTATTAAAATACAAATTATATTTATTAATTCCATATTTTTTACATCCTTTTAGAAAAATTCTACTGTGTATTTACATTCATATTCTTGCTTTGGTGGCAATAATAGTATGTCTGTTTTTTGTCTAAATACTCCTGAACCATTTACATTATCCGCTGTTGTCATCCAAGGTTCTATGCATATAAATGGTGCTTTTGGCTTTGTCCATACAGCAAGATATGGAAAACCTGTGAAATTCATTGTAAGCATTGTTTTTCCATTATTTTTTAAACTTACTTTATTTGATTTTAGGCCTTTCATAATAATTGCATCATTGCTAAATGAATTTGCATTTAAAGGAACTACTTTTTTGTTTTCTAATATATTTTTAGCGTATTCTGTTCCTATCAATCCATCTACTAGATATAGAAAATGAATTTTATCTTCTTCCTCTTCAAATTCTAAATAATAATTTCCTTTATCTAGTTCTTCTCTATTTATTTTAAATGCTGGATGTCCACCTATACCAAATGGCATATCTGTGTCTCCTTCATTTACTACTTTATAAATTGTTGTTAACTTATTTGCGTCTGTTCTATATGTTACTGTTAAAGAAAATTCATATGGATATTTATCTATTAGTTTATTATTACTTCTAAATACATAGGAATGAAAATTATCTAACTTTGTTAAAGGTTCAAATTCCATATCTCTAGCGAAGCCATGTTGTTGCATTTCATATGTTCTACCATTTATAATGGTTTGGTTTTTCTTACATTTCCCAACCGTCGGAAATAATACTGGCCAATGTCTCTTCCAGTATGTTCTTCCGTTTTCATCTGTACAATTTTCACCTTGATGTACTTTTTCTTCTCCATTTATTTTGAAGCTTACTAACTCTGCACCATATTTTGAAGTTAGCATTTGTGTATACATAGAAATTTTCTCCTTTTTTCTTTATTTTTCCTTATTATCTTATTCTTTTTTTATGTAAATGTCAATATTTTTGAAGAAAAATGTGGGACAAAAATAGGATTTATTCTAGAAAATCCTATTAGAATATAGACAAAAGTACTTATTATCTAGTATAATCATTTATAGAATATAATATATCAATTAGGAGGCGTTATATGTGTAAATTTTCCATAATAATTCCGTGTTATAATGAAGAAAAAAATATACGTAGATGCTTAAATAGTATTTTCTGCCAAACATTAGATAAAAAAAAATATGAAGTTATAGTTATCGATGATGGAAGTCAAGATAATAGTATTAATATAATTAAGGAATTTGACATAAGATTATTTAATTCTAACAGACTTGGTGCTGGCGGAGCAAGAAATATTGGTATAAATAATGCAATAGGAGAATACATTATTCTTTTAGATGCAGATGATTATTTATATAATAATGACGTTTTAGAAAAACTAGATAATAGATTAACTAATCAAGATGTTGTATTCGTTAAATATAAAAAAATATCTGGTAATACTGAGCAAATACTCGAAGAGAATAATTTGAACTCAATAGATGAACAAATATATAGTGCCAAGCATTTTTGTTGTACACTAAAATGTTTTAAAAGAAAACTTGCTAAAAATATAAAGTATAAAGAAATAAGCTATCATGAAGATATCTCATTTACAATGGAACTAATGTGCAAGGCAAAAACCTTATTATATTTTGATGAAATTTTATATGTATATTATAGAGAACAAAACACTTCAACAACTGACAATTATTCTGTAAAAAAAGCATTAGACTTTTTAACTCAAACATTAGAATACCTAAACCTTGCTGATAAATATAAAGATAAAAAAGATGCCTTAATCAAAAGAATAGAAAAAGAAGGATATATAGACAAAGTACAAAAATTAGAAGACTGGATCATAAATGATAAGCCATATTCATATACAGAATATTTGTATAATAAAAAAAATTAAAGGATGGTACAGATAAATGATTAAATACAAAATTAGATTATTGTTTTCAAAAAAAGATTATTTATACAACGTTGATAATTATGGAAAAACTTATAACTTACTTTTTATTACAGGACTTGTTGGAGCTGGAAAATCTACCATATCTAAAGAACTTTCAAATGAAAAAGAGATAACTATATTATCTCAAGACTGGTTGACCTGGAGTGAAGTATATTCAGATGATAAAATTGCAATGGATATTTTAAATAGATTTTATAAAACATGTCCAAAAGCGCAAGAAGCAGCTATTAACAACTTATGGCATAAAGGATTATTGAGTGAATCGGAAAAAAATGAATTAAGAGTAAAATATAATAAATTTTTGATAGACTACACCAAAAAAAATCCTAATAGATTGTATATAATTGAAGGAATAGATATTTATAAAGTAATAAATTTAGATGAAATTACTAATCGAGGAATTATAATTAAAGGTACCAGTGTTATTAAATGTTTTATTCAAAGATATAAAAGAGATAAAACAAATGATAATCAAAAGAATTTAATAAGTAAGATTAAGTATTTACTTATGGTTATAGATCAGAGTAAAATTTTTTATTTTAGAGATAGAACAAAGCTCAATAAATTAATTAATAATATACATACATACCAAAAAAAGAGCATTGATTTTTCAATGCTCTTTTTTAATGATTTCTTTACGCTTGTGCTTCCTCTACTGGATAAACACTAACTTGTTTTTTATCTTTTCCAAGTCTTTCAAATTTAACATTTCCATCTACTAATGCGAATAATGTGTCATCGCTTCCGATTCCAACGTTTGTTCCTGGATGGAATTTAGTTCCTCTTTGTCTTACTAGAATATTTCCAGCTAATACAAATTGACCATCTGCTCTTTTTAAACCAAGACGTTTTGATTCACTATCTCTACCGTTCTTAACACTACCTTGACCTTTCTTATGAGCCATGCTTTCTCACTCCCTTCGTGTTTTTTTATATATCCGTTTATAAATTTTGATTTAAATTATGCTTCTACTTTTTCTGCTTTAGCTTCTGTTGCTTTTTTTGTTGTAGTTGCTTTTTTAGTTGTTGTTTCAGCTTTTGCTTCTGCTTTTTCTGTAGTAGCTTTTGCTGCTGGCATAGCTATTTTAGTAATTTCTACTTTTGTGAATGGTTGTCTATGTCCTTGTGTTCTTCTGTAGTTCTTTTTAGCTTTATATTTGTAAACTACTATTTTTTTACCTTTACCATGTTCAACTACTTTTCCTTCTACTTTAATACCTTTAACATATGGAGCTCCAACTTCTACTTTTTTATCGTCAGATACTAAAACTACTTTATCAAAAGTAACTTTTTTTCCTTCTTCTGCGTCTAATTTTTCGAAGAATACTACATCTCCTTCTGCTACTTTGTATTGTTTTCCACAGCTTTCAATTATTGCGTACATTAATTGTACACCTCCTCTTATATGTATACTCGCTAAGCATAAAATACTAGGCAGCTAATTATATAAATTAGCATTTCGTGCCCGACCCAGGCGGCTTACAGATACTAATTTTAACATATTCTACTTTATTTGTCAATCTTTTCTAGTTTAAAATTTAAATAATCTCCACTAATTAATTTTAAATTTATTCCTTCTACATTTCCTTCTATTGCATCTTTGTGTGATGCTCCATGTAAATGTCCATAATAACATCTTTTTACATTATATTTTTTCATTACATCTAAAAACTCTGAATTGTATGTATATTCATTTTTCATATATGTAGCAAGAACTGGTGGATAATGCATAATACAAATTATTTCTTTTTGTTCTCCATATTTTTCTATAGCACTTTTTAGAGATAATTCAAGTCTTGCCGCTTCTCTTTTTACCATTTTACGACTATTTTCTGTATCTAAAAGTGCCCATCCTCTTGTTCCTACTATAATTTTGTCTTCTATTAGAAAACTATTATTATATATAAAATCTATATTATTAAAATTGTTTTCTTCTAAATATTTTTTCATAGATGTTACAGTTGTCCACCAATAATCATGATTTCCTTTTAGCATAATTTTCTTTCCTGGAAGTGCACATAAATATTCAAAATCTTTATATGTATCTTCTAAATAAGTAGCCCATGAAAAATCACCAGCAAGAATTACTATATCTTCATTTTTTACTTTTTTATTCCAATCTTCCTTTATCTTTTCTGTATACCCTTGCCATCCATCACCAAATACATCCATTGGTTTATTAACTCCAAATGGCAAGTGTAAATCTCCCATTACATATATTGACATGTTCTCTCCTTGTGTCAGTAGTGATGTTCCTTATTAACACTTTTTGTGTCAGTATGGACACTCCTTACTCTTTATTATTATCTATTTTTTTATAATTTTCTAAAGCTTTTGCAACTTGATCTGGACAAGATGTTCCTTTGTCTCCACATTGAATTCCTTTTAATAGTTTAATTACTTCATCTACATTTCTATTTTGTACTAATTTTGAAACTCCTACTGTATTTCCAGGACATCCTCCTACTATTTTTAGATTTTTTATTATATCATTTTCTATTTCAATTATTATTTCTCTTGAACAAACTCCCTCTGGTCTATATCTATATTCCATTTTTTTCTTCTCCTTAATGTTTTCCAATAATATCTTTTATAACTTCTCCTGCCATAGATAGTCCTACAACTGATGGCACAAATGATATACTTCCCGGAACTTGATTTCTTTCAGCACATTTTCTTTTTGTTCCCGGTGGACATATGCAATTTGTTTTACAACTACATTCCAACGTTTCATCTGGTTTTATTGGTTCTTCTTTTGAATAAATAACCTTTAAGCTATCTATATTCCTTTTTCTTAATTCCTTTCTCATTACTTTAGCAAGTGGACATATACTTGTTTTATATATATCTGTGACTTCAAATTCTAAAGGATTAAGTTTGTTTCCTGTACCCATTGATGAAATTACTGGAATATTCATTTTTTTGCACTGTGCTACAATTTCAATTTTTGCTGTAACTGTATCTACACAATCAACTACATATGATAAGCTTTCGTCTATAATTTTTGTTTCAGAATCTGGCATAAAAAATTCTTGATATGTTTCCACATTTGCTTTTGGATTTATTTCTAATATTCTTTCTTTCATCACATCTACTTTATATTTTCCTATTGTTTTTCTTGTTGCAATTATTTGTCTATTTAAATTTGTTAAACAAATTTTATCATCATCTATTAATACAAAGTTTTCTACTCCCGCTCTTACTAATCCTTCTACTACAAATGAACCTACTCCACCTATTCCAAACACTGCAACTTTTGCTTTTTGTAATTTTTCTATTCCTTCTTTTCCTATTAATAGTTCTGTTCTTGAAAATTGATTTAACATTTTATTTTCCTCTCAATTTTTATAATATTTATATTTCAAATCAACCATATTTTGTGGTAATAAGGGGCGTCCCTATTGCCACATTTTTAAATTTGGTACTGCATTTAGTTCTAAATTTGATCTTACGCCATTTATATAATTATAGTATCCTGCTGATGCTATCATTGCTGCATTATCTGTACATAATATTGGCTCTGGATAATATATTTTCATTTTTTTATCTTCTTCTAGCTCATTAAATCTTTGTCTTATATAGCTATTTGCTGAAACTCCTCCAGCTAGCACTATTGTATTTAATTTTAGTTGTTCACATGCTTTTAATGCATTTTCTACTAATACGTCTGTTACTGCTTTTTCAAAACTTGCTGCTAAATCTGCTTTATTAACATCTGGATTTTTGTGGTGTAAGTTTATTACTGCTGTTTTTATTCCACTAAAACTAAAATCTAAGTTTTCAAAATGTGTTTCTGGAAGTTTTATATTCGCTTCTCCTTCTTTTGCAAGCTTATCTATTTTTGGTCCTCCTGGATAACCAAGTCCTATTACTCTAGCTACTTTATCAAATGCTTCACCTATTGCGTCATCTCTAGTTTTTCCTAATATTTCAAATTCTTTGTAATCTTTTATATGTACTAAATGAGTATGTCCACCTGATACTACTAAAGCTAAAAATGGTGGCTTTAAATCTTTATGTGTTATGTAATTAGCTGCAATATGCCCTTCTATATGATTTGTTCCAACTAAAGGCTTGTTTGATGCATATGCAAGTGCTTTTGCATATGAAACTCCTACTAAAAGTGCTCCAACTAATCCTGGTCCATATGTGCAACTAATAGCATCTATTTCATCTAAGTTCATATTTGCTTCTTTTAGTGCTTTTTTGGTAACATTAGAAATAGCCTCTACGTGATTACGAGACGCTATTTCTGGTACTACTCCGCCAAATTTTTCATGAATTGGCACTTGTGAGCTTATTATATTAGATAAAACTTCTCTTCCATTTTTTACTACAGATACTGATGTTTCATCACAACTTGATTCTATTCCTAATATATATATATCCTTCATTTTCTTTCCTTCTCACATTTTTTATATTAATTTTTATAACTTCAGTTTGTGAATTGTATAATGTTTTTATATATCTACATTCCAAATAAATGTCCTATTAAACTTACTATTCCAGTATATACTGCACTTATAACTGGTGAGATAATTATTCCTGCTAAATCTGTAACCCACAATACTACAAATATAATATAAAATACTTGTGAATATCTTTCAAACAAATCCTTTACTTTATATGGTAAAAAGTGTTTTAATACTTTTGAACCATCTAATGGTGGAAGTGGTATTAAATTGAATACTCCTAATCCAATATTAATTATAATTGTAGTTTGTATTAGAGTTAGTATTATTAATCCTACTTGAGTTAAACAAAAGGCTGTAGCAAATTTAACAATTATGAAATATAAGAATGTAAATATAATTGCTAGTAATAAGTTCATTAATGGTCCTGCTATTGCAACAATTGCTTCGCCTTTTGACATGCTTATTGTTCTTTTGAAATTGCTTGGATTTATCTCTACTGGTTTTCCCCAACCAAATCCTGCGAATACGAGCATTAAAGACCCTACTGGATCTAAATGTGCTAATGGATTTAATGTTAGTCTTCCTTGTCTTCTTGGCGTGTCATCTCCTAATTTATCTGCTGCAAATGCATGTGCAAACTCATGAAATGTTATTGCTATTAGAACTGCTGGTAATGTCAACACTAAGCTAAGTAACGCATTTGTGTCTGTCAAATATCTTCTTAATGAAAATATTACAATTATTGCAATTATAATATATAATGTTCTTTTATCCATTCCAAATCGAAACATATATTTAAAAACCTCTTTCTTTTTTACACCTATCATTTTATATTTTATAAATTAATTACCCCAAAATAACTTGGTCCTTTTGGGGTAATTCTTTTAATTTAATGGTTTCATTGTTGGGAATAGTAATACATCTCTTATTGAAGCAGAGTCTGTAAGTAACATTACTAATCTATCAATTCCTATTCCTAGTCCACCTGTTGGAGGCATTCCATACTCTAAAGCTGTAACAAAGTCTTCATCCATCATGTTAGCTTCTTCATCTCCTGCATCTCTTGCTTCCATTTGTTTTTTGAATCTTTCATATTGGTCTATTGGATCATTTAATTCTGAATAAGCATTTCCATATTCTCTTGCTCCAATAAATACTTCAAAACGTTCTGTTAAACGTGGATCTGATGGTTTTCTTTTTGTAAGTGGTGAAACTTCTACTGGATAATCATATATAAATGTTGGTTGAATCAAAGTTTCTTCAACTTTTGCTTCAAATACTTGATTTATTATTTCTCCTCTTGTTAATTTTAATTCATCTAATTCTACATGTAATTCTTCTGCTGCTTTTTTAGCTTCTTCATCAGTTTCAATTGTATTAAAATCTACTCCTGTTACTTCTTTTATAGAATCTATCATTGATATTCTTTTCCAAGCTGGTGTTAAATCTATTTCTGTTCCTTGATATGTTATTTTTGTTGTTCCAAGTACTTTTAAGGCTACTTTTGATATAATTTCTTCTGTTATATCCATCATATCATTGTAATCTTCATATGCTGAATATAATTCTATATTTGTAAATTCTGGATTGTGTTTTATATCCATTCCTTCATTTCTAAACATTCTACCCATTTCATATACTTTATCAAATCCACCAACTATTAATCTTTTTAGATATAGTTCGTTAGCAATTCTTAAGTACATGTCCATATCTAAAGTATTATGATGTGTAATAAATGGTCTAGCTGCTGCTCCACCTGCTATTGTGTTTAATATAGGTGTTTCAACTTCTAAGTAACCTTTTTCGTTTAATATATTTTTAACTTCTTGTAATATTTGAATTCTTTTTAAGAATGTATCTTTTACTTCTGGATTCATTATTAAATCTACATATCTTTGACGATAACGTAAATCTGTATCTTTTAATCCATGGAATTTTTCAGGAAGTGGTCTTAAAGATTTTGAAAGAAGTGTTACTTCTTTTGCATGTATTGAGATTTCTCCTGTTTTTGTTTTAAATACAAAACCTGTTATTCCTATAATGTCTCCTATATCATCTTCTTTAAAATGTTTATAGCTTTCTTCTCCTAATTCATTTATACTAACATAACTTTGAATTTTGCCATCTCCATCTTGTATATGGCAAAATGATGCTTTACCCATTATTCTTTTTGCCATTAATCTTCCTGCTACAGTTACGTCTTTTCCTTCTAATTCCTCATAGTTTTCCACAATTTGTTTACTTGTGTGTGTACGATTAAATTTTGTTATTTCAAAAGGATCTTTCCCTTCTTCTTTTAATTTAGCTAATTTATCTCTTCTAATTTGCATTAATTGATTCATATCTACTTCTGGTTCTTGATTTTGATTTTCCATAGTTTAAACCTACCTTTTCTTTCATTTTTTACCATTATATTATATAGCATATTTTTCAAAATGTAAACCTTAATTTCAATAAAATTGAGGTAGCTTGTTTTTTCATATTTTATACTGCTATTCTTAATTGTTTAGCATGTTCAATAGATATTTCATTTACGTCTCCACTTGCTATTCTTGCTATTTCTTTTATTGTTTCTTCTTCATTTAAACGTTCTATTTTTGTTCTAGTTTTATCATTTTCTACTTCTTTACTAATGTAGTAATTATAATCTCCTTTGGCTGCTATAGTTGCTAAATGTGTTATACATAATATTTGGTGTTTTCTTGCTATATTTTTCATTTTAATGCTTACTGCTTTTGCTGCTTTTCCACTAATTCCTGTATCTATTTCATCAAATATTAGAACTGGTACTTTGTCCACATCTGCTAAAACTGATTTTATTCCAAGCATTATCCTAGACATTTCTCCACCTGATGCAATTTTTATAAGTGACTTTTCTTCTTCTCCTATATTTGTTGCAATCATAAATTCTACTATATCTAATCCATTTTTATTAAATTCATTTTCTGTATTAAAATCAATCTTTACATTGAATTTTGCATTTGGCATTTCTAAATCTGATAGCTCTTTATTTATTTTATTTGATAATTCTTTAGCACATTCATTTCTAATTTGATTCATTTTATTTGCTAATGTACTCATTTTTTCTTCTATTTTGCTTAATTCTTGCTTTAACTTATTATTTATTTCATCTAAATTTTCAATTTCATAAATTTCATTTTCTATTTGTTCTTCGTATTTTAATATTTCTTCTATACTATTTCCATATTTTCTTTTTAAAGAATATATTAAATCCAATCTCTCTTCAAGTTCATTTCTTTCTTCCTCATTAAAATATACATCTTCTTTCATTTGTGAAATATCTCTATTTAGTTCTTGTATGTCATAATATATATTTTTTAATTCACTTAATTTTGAACTATATGTTTCATCAATATTTTCAATTTTTTCTAATGCTCTAATTGCTGAATTTATTCCATCTATAGCTTGCTCTGATAATGTACTATCTGCTATTTCTAAATTTTCTACTATTTTTTCTGAATTCATTATTATTTTTCTTTGTTCTTCTAATTTTTCATCTTCTCCAACTTTTAAATTCACATTTTCTATTTCTTTCAATTGGTATCTTAAGAGATCTAATTTTCTTTGTTTTTCTTTATCATCTCCATAATTATTTTTCAATTCTAATTTTATTTCATTATATCTTTTAAATAATTCTCTATATTCTTTTTTTATATTTAATATTTTTTCACCTATAAAACTATCTAAATAGCCAATATGAGAAGTCTTGTCCATTATAGTTTGATTATCATTTTGACCATGAATGTCTATTATTTGCTTCATAAATCCTTTAAGTTCACTTACTGTTACTAATCTGCCATTTATTTTACAAGAATTTCTACCGTTTGTATAAATTTCCCTTGAAACTATAATATTACCATCTATTGAGGTTGGATTTTCTGGCATATAAATTGATGCTTCTACATATGAATATTCTTCGCCTTTTCTAATCATTTCTTTTGAAAATCTATTACCGCAAATTATTCCTAATGAATCTATTATTAGGGTTTTTCCTGCTCCTGTTTCTCCTGTTAAAACATTAAAACCATTTTCTAAATTTATGCTTAAATTATCTATAATTCCTATATTTTTTATTTGTATTGTACTAATCATATAAAACACCTCCATACGAATTATTGTTCGTATGGAGGTATTATAATATCGAATATTTGTTTTGTCAATACTCTTTTATTAAATTTTTATCACATTTTAAATATAATTTTTAATATTAACTATATATAATCCTATTTTTATTTTCTTTTTTAGCGCATCTTTGCATAATAAAATGTCAATAAAGAGTACCCCCTATTGACATTTTTGTATTACTAAAGTTCGCTAAAATGCGAACTTTAAAATTATGAGCTTGTCAAGCTAACTGTGTAAATTTATTTTAATATATATCAAACAATGGTAATATATGGTAATCATATATTACCATTTTATATATTATCTTTTTCAATGTACTTTAAAAATCTATTTTCAAATAGCATAGCAAGTTCATTTTGTATTCTAACCCAATTTGAAATACCTTTAGCCCAATTTTTTTGTAAATCTTTTATTCGTAAATACAATACTTTCATTAATGCATTTTCATTTATGAAAGAACCTTTGCCTTTTGTTACTTTTCTAAGACCGCTATTCAAACTCTCAATTGAATTTGTTGTATATATTGCTTTCCTAATTCCTACTGTATAATCAAATAACTGATATATCCATTCTATATTTTCATCTACTTTTTTCATTAACTTCTTATTTTCTTTATACTTTTCCTTAAAATTCTCATATTCTAATTTAGCATTTTCAAGGTTACTAGCGGTATATATCTTTTTAAAATTAACAATGACTTCTTTAACATCCTTTTTAGGTAAAATGCTATATATGTTCCTAACAATATGTACAATACAACGTTGAGTTATTGCTTGAGGATATACTTTTTCAATAGCATCAGGTAGGCCAACAAGTCCATCCATAGAAACAAAGAATATATCTTCAACATCTCTTGAATTTAAATCTTCAAAAATTTGACACCATTTAGTTACAGATTCATTTTTTTCTATCCATACTCCTAATACATCTTTTAACCCTTTAGCATCAACTCCTAAAACTACATATATTGCTTTTTTAACACTTTTTAAATCTTCTTTTACAGAACAATACAAACAATCTACATACACAAAAGGATAACATTTTTCTAACTTTCTATTTCTCCATTTTACAACTTCCTCATTTACAGATTTTGTCATATTACTAATAGTTTCTTCACTTAGTTCGATAGAATATATTTCTCTTATTGTATCTTTGATATCTCTTAAAGAATTACCTTTTGCATACATTGATATTACTAGATTATCAAATCCTTCTAATACTTTTTGTCTCTTTTTCACTATCTGTGGCTCAAATTTTCCATCTCTATCTCTTGGCAGAACTATTGTAATTTCACCATTATCAGTTTTAACTTTCTTTCCTTTAGAAGTTACGCCATTCCTTCTATTAGTTGTTGTTTTACTCTCATGAGAGCCTTTTTCATATTCCATAAACTCATTAAATTCTTCATCAAGTAACCTCTGAACTACCTTACCATACATTTGATTTAATGCTTTAGAAATTTCAGGAGCAGTTTTAATTCCCTTTTGCATAAGCAAATCTAATATTTGATTATCAATTTTTTCTTCTTTACTTAATTCTTTTTTAGCCATTTAAATATTCCTCCAATTTATCATTATACTCATTATACAAGAAGCAAATTAAATCTAGCCAATCTTTTTTACTAAAGTTTCTACCAAATTCAAAAGAATTAATATATGGTAAACAAAACCCTATTACTTCATTAATATTAGTACATAACGGTTCTTTAGTTTTTAACTTATTTAAGCATTTCCTCATCTCATAAATAGTGTAAAACGGATAAAACAGCATTCTTAATTGCTGTGGGTATTTATAAAATGTATCAATTTCTTTTTGCATTTTATCAAGCATGATTAAAATTAAGCTATTATCCACATAAACACTCTTAAAAAGTTCAAGATTAATTTTATACTTTTCATAATCTTGTGCAAGAAACAAATCTTTTAAAGCAACCTTCATCTTCCTAGAAGGATGGTCTGCCCAAAACCTAGTAATTGATTCAAAAGTACTATCTGGGGAGTGAATTATTTTTACAGTATTATACACAATTTTTACAGCACGTTCAATATTTTTATTTGGTATGGTAATGAAAAAGAGAATATCTTTTAAATGTCTAGCTTGAAAATCCTCGAATTTTTCTAACCAGAAACGAGTATCATTTTCATTATCAAAGTATATTCCAAGAATTTGCCTAGATTCCATAATATCTAAACCAAAAACGATATACACTTTTTTGTTAGTTAAGCAAGTATCGGTTCTAATTTTAATGTCCTTTGTTACAACATAAACTGCAATAAAACAGTTACTAAATTTCCTTTTTTGAAAATCTGTTAAATTAATTTTTTCCATTTCTTGTTCCTTTCCATGCTAGCAAAGGCGCCATTAGTGAGGCGTCTTTTTTTCGTTTCAAAAAAAGGACAACGCAAAAAAAGAAAGGTGACAAAATATATGAATTTTAGTAATATGTTAGAAATATTAAAAGAAAAAAATAAAGGAAAGATAGTAATAATAAAATTATTAAAGAAAATTATATATTCAAATTCAAAAAATCTACGAATTTATTAATAATTTTTTATCTATGTATTGACAAAATATAAAAAAATTAGTATAATTTTATGGTACTTGAAAAAGAGAAAACTATGTAAAATAGATACATAAAGATAAATTTGCGAGGGGGGAATAAAAATGGCACAACCAAAAAGAAGATGGTCAAAAGCAAGAACAGGATTAAAAAGATCAACATGGAAATTAGAAAATAAAAATTTAGTAGCATGCCCACATTGCCACGAAATGGTAATGCAACATAGAGTTTGCTCTAATTGCGGATACTATAATGGAAAAGAAATAATAGCAAAAAAAGAAGACTAGAATGTTAAGTAATAAAAATTGCACAGTATTTATACTGTGTTTTTTTATTATTTTACTCAAAGATATTTTCAAGCCAAAAAAGTAATGTTATAATAAATCAAAAATAATAGAAAATATACAGATAGGAGTTACACAAATGATAGATATACTGAATAAAATAATGAAACAAATAAAAGAAAACAAATGGATACACTACATAATAATAATTGCTATAGGTATTGTACTAAGTATACCTTTATCTAAAATACAAATTCGAAATACACATGACGGGGTACTTCATATGTTAAGAATATTGGGAACAAAAGATACACTGGAAATAGGTCAGATTCCTCCTCTTATTAATCAAAATTATTGTAATGGAGCAGGCTATGCAATGAATCTATTTTATCCACCTATAGTAACATATATTCCACTATTAATAAAAATATTCACATCAAGCTATATGATAACATTAAAAATATTTGGTGGCATATGTATAGTACTTTCAGGTATTACAATGTATCAATTTGTTTATAATGTAACTAACAAAAGAATTATAGCTTTATTTTCGGCAATTTTTTATTTAATAGCTCCTTATAAACTAGCAAATGTATATAAAAGGTTTGCTATTGGAGAATTTACAGCATTAGCATTTATGCCAATGGTATTTTTAGGATTATATAATTTATTTAATCAAGATGGAAAAAAACATTACTATATTGTAATTGGTGCAGTAGGGTTAATGCTTTGCCATACAGTCACAACATTATACACAGCAATATTTTGCTTAATATATGTATTGTTTAATATAAAGAAAATAAAAGAAAAAGGAATAATAAAAAAATGTATAATAGATGTAATATTTATTTTACTAATAAGCATTTTATTTTGGTTTCCTTTATTAGAAGCTACGAAAGCTTGTGATTATGCAATTATGGATGATTCAATAATTGCAACAAATGGACAATATGCTTCCAGTCATACTATTTCTTTATCGCAGTTATTTAAAGATAAAGGAGAAGAAAATGGAACTACATTTTTAATTGGAATTCCAACCATTGCATTACTAATATTGACAATATTCGTCTATAAAAAAATAGATAACTCATATAAAGAGATATATCTGATAAATTTAATATTTGCTTTGATATCTATTTTTATGGCAAGTAGATTCTTTCCATGGAAGATTATGCCTGGAATATTATGCAAATTGCAATATCCATGGAGAATGATGGGATTTTTTAACTTCTTTACAAGTTTTATATGTGGAGTAAATTTATATATTATATTAAGACAACTAATAAAAAGAGATAATATTCGTCTAATTGTTTCTATAATTTTTGTTGTATTATCTGTGATTTATAGCAATAAAATTATGTCTAGTTTCTACGCAACAGATACCAATTTAGATAATACTTACGAAACAGCAATATTAAAAAATAAAAAAATATCTCATATGTCAATAAATCGTGATTATATGCCTGTTAGAGCTATAAATCTACAAAATTCTTATGTAATGCAAAGAAAAGATACTACATATATCCTAGAGGGAAGTGCTAATATTATAAATGAAAATAAAGTAAATCTTACAGACAATATAGAAATTGAGAATATTACAAAAGATACAACACTAGAATTTCCATATTATTATTATGTAGGTTATAAAGTTACTATTGAAATGTCAGATGGAAGTGTAAAAGATATAAAACCAATAGAATCTAAAAATGGTTATCTTTCATGTGTTATAGATGAAAATATAGATAGGGCTATTATAAAAGTAGAATATGTTGGAACTACAATTACTTATGTTTCATATATTATTTCACTAATAAGTTTAATTGGTTTTATTATATATGTAAGATATGAAGTAAAAAAAGGAGAAGATAATGTCAAAAATTAAAGCTATATTAGAAAAGGAAAACGTAAAATGCATAATATTATTATTTATAGCTTCATTATTCATTTGCATGCCATTGATAAGCCAAAAAATAGATATAACATATGATGACGGAATCCAACATATAGCAAGGCTAATGGGAACATATCAGTCCATTACAGAAGGTCAGAGTTTTCCAGTTATAATGTCAAATTTCTGCAATGGATTTGGATATTCGTGGAATCTGTTTTATAGTCCGCTTACAGCATATTTACCATCAATATTTAAAATTTTTGGAGCATCATTTATTGAATGTATAAAAATATTTATGTTTTTATGTATTTTTGCATCTGCTATTGCTATGTACTTTTGCACAAAAGAGATAACAAAAAACAAAAAAATAGCTGTACTTGCAGGAATATTTTATGTTTTTGCCCCATATAGACTAACAGATATGTATTTGCGAAATGCATTAGCAGAGCTAGTTTCATTCACATTCTTACCAATGGTATTTCAGGGATTATATGGAGTATTAAAAAACAAACCAAAAAGAGAATACATATTTATAGCTGGATGTGTTGGATTGATCTTAACGCATACAGTAATTACTTTATATGTTGCAATTATTTGCTTTATCTATTTATTAACTCAAATTAAGAAATTAAAGGAATCTAAAAAAATAGCAATAAAAATTGTAATTTACATTGTAGTTATATTAGCTATAACAAGTTTCTTTTGGATACCACTATTAGAACATAAATTAAATGCAAATTATGAAGTATTTAAACCAGGCAGGATGGAAAGAACGGACGTACTTATAGCATTCAAATTAAATTTCTATGACTTATTTGTAACAAAATCAAGTAATATTATGATTTACGAAATAGGGTTATTAAGTGTTATAGCCTTAATATTAACACCTTTAGTTATAAAAAAAATAAACAGAAAATTAAAAGGAACAGATTGTTACTACTTCTATTTATTTTCACTAATAACAGGAATAGTATGCTGTATTATGACTTTAAACATATTTCCTTTTGAGAATTTACCAGCTACACTAAAAATGTTACAATTTTCATTTAGATTATTAGAGTTTTCATCATTTTTCTTTGCATTTGTAGTTGCAGTTAATATAAAAATACTAATAAAGAATTTGAATTATAAAGATATTTTTGTAGTAACAGGAATATTAATGCTGACTACATTAACGTTTATTTCACACTTACATTTTAAAGAAGAAGATATAGATGAAAGTAAGTTATGGCCAGCGGTAGCAGTTACAGAAAATACTGGTAGAGTTCACGCTGGTTGTGCAAGTTTTGAATACTTACCATGCAAAGCTTTTGAAAATAGAAAATATATAGAACAAAGATCAGATGATGTAATTGTACTTAATGGAACAGCTAATATAGAAAACAAACAAAAAAATGGAACTAAATTAACTTGCAATATTAGCAATGTAACAGACGAAACTGAAATAGAACTTCCTTATATTTATTATTTAGGATATAATGTTAAGTTAGAAGATAATGGCAAAAAGAAAAATCTAAAAACATTTGAAAATGAAAATGGATTTGTAGGAGTTAAAGTTTCAAATGTCGAAGAAGGAACATTAAAAGTTGAATATACTGGAACGCCAATAATGCATATTTCTAGATTTATTTCTATAATTGGAGTAGGATTAGTTATATGTAAGAGAATTGTTATAGACAGGAAAGTATTGCATAAAGTTACATAATATGGTACAATTTTATTAGTCATTTTTAATATTTTAACACTATAAAAGCATCTTAATGAGGAAAACAATATGAACACTATAGTAGCAACAGTTACATCACGGAACAATTTACCATCATGTTGGTTATATGAAGACAAACAATATCAGGTAGAAGGAGATATTAAATCTAAACTTCGGATGTGGTTTAGAGAATTGCCTTGTGTAGAAACTGAACATGAAGGTATTTTACAAGAATTAGGCATTAGTTACAGAAAAGTAACAACTCGGTATTCAGAATATTTAGAATACTGGGATAAAGATTTTTATGAAACTGAAGAGATTTGCTTACCTTTGTATGCTAAAGTAGTAAATAAATACAAATATACCGGTAAAAATCATATAGAAAATATTCTAACGTTAGATACTGCTGAAAGAGCTTCTGAGCTTGAAATGGTTGTCAGGAACAAAAGTGCAGAACAAAAAGCTGAAAGAGAAGCAAAAATGCTACATGATGCATGGTATGAATATGCTGAAGAAGCTTTAGAATCTAACATTATTCGTACCTGGAGACATTGCAGGCTATATTGTAGGCAAAGGTGGATGTAACATAGAACGATGGAAGAAAGAATTAGGTGTTAAAAAAATTACTGTTGTTGGTAAATAACAACAACTAAAGCAGCAAAATTTGTTTTACATTATAAACTCATTTTATTAAACTAAAAGTTTAGTAAGGTGAGTTTTATTTTTTGAATTAATATGTGAAGTAAAAAATTAAGTACAATTCTGTAAAATAAGCATTATTAAATATAGTTTAAAGGTTTTAAACTAACTATTCAATAAAATAAAAAATTCGTTGACTAAATAATAAAAATGATATAAAATAAGTAAAGTAAAAATACAGAAAAATAAAGGTTTATAGGTAAAACCGTATTAAAAACCTAAATATATTATTTAAGGATACTAAAAATGAGTAAACCAACAGTAGCAATAGTAGGAAGACCAAATGTAGGAAAATCTACTTTTTTTAATTATATAGTAGGAAAAAGAATATCAATAGTACAAGATGAGCCAGGTGTTACCAGAGATAGAGTTTATGCAGATGCAACTTGGAAAGGTAAAACTTTTACATTAATAGATACAGGGGGAATAGAGCCAGAATCTGAAGATATTATTGTTTCACAAATGCGTGATCAAGCTAATATAGCAATAGATATTGCAGATGTAATAATATTTTTAACCGATATAAAACAAGGTGTTACAGCAGCAGATAAAGAAATAAGCTTAATGCTTAAAAAATCTAAGAAACCTGTTGTTTTAGTTTGCAATAAAGCGGATAATTACGGAAAAACTTCTGACGACATATATGAATTTTACAATTTAGGTTTAGGAGATCCACATCCTGTTTCTTCAGTTAATGCAATAGGAATTGGAGATGTATTAGATGCAATTTACGAGGAATTTCCTGAAACAGAAAAAGAAGATGATGACGAAACTATAAAAGTTGCAATTATAGGAAAACCAAATGTAGGCAAATCTTCTTTAGTAAATCAAATATTAGGTGAAAATAGAGTAATAGTAAGTGATATAGCAGGAACTACTAGAGATGCAATAGACTCAAACTTTGAAAATGAGTTTGGTAAATATGTATTTATAGATACTGCAGGAATTAGAAGAAAATCTAAAGTAGATGAACAAATTGAAAAATATAGTGTTATGAGAAGTCTTCTAGCAGTCGAGCGTGCAGATGTATGCTTACTTATGATAGATGCAAACGAAGGAGTAACAGAACAAGATAGAAAAATAGCAGGAGAAGCTCATGAAGCAGGAAAAGCAAGTATTATTGTTATAAATAAATGGGATGCATACGAAAAAGATGAACATAGTATGGAAAAATACAAAAAACAAGTATATAATGAACTTGCATATTTATCTTATGCACCAATAATTTTTATATCAGCAAAAACAGGTCAAAGAGTTAATAAATTGTTTGAATTAATAAATCAAGTAGCTAATCAAAATGCATTACGTGTTTCAACTGCAGTATTAAATCAAGTATTAAATGAAGCAATAGCAATAGTGCAGCCACCAACAGATAAGGGAAAGAGATTGAAAATTTATTATATGACTCAAGCATCTACAAAGCCACCAACATTTGTTGTATTTGTAAATGATAAAAAATTATTCCATTTTTCTTATGAAAGATATTTAGTAAATCAAATAAGAAAAGAATTTACTTTAACAGGAACACCAGTTAGAATAATGGTAAGAGAAAAGAAAGATAAAGATGTTTAAAAGGAGAAAAAATTATGTTAGTTTATATTATTGTAGCAGTTATTGCATATTTATTAGGAAGTATTAGTTTTTCAGTAATAATTAGTAAAAAAATGGCAGGATTTGATGTAAGAGAAAAAGGCAGTGGAAATGCAGGTACAACTAATGTTTTAAGAAGTGTTGGAAAAAAAGCAGCTGTAATAACTCTTATACTTGATGTATTAAAAGGAGTACTAGCAGTATTAGTAGCTTATATAGCTGGAAATATAGTAAAAGAAGGTGTAGATAAAGCACTATTAATTCAAATAGCAGGATTATTAGTTATAGTAGGCCATACATTTCCAATTTTCTTTGGTTTCAAAGGAGGAAAAGGAATTGCAAC
This sequence comes from uncultured Clostridium sp., assembly GCA_900553405.1. Taxonomy (GTDB): domain Bacteria; phylum Bacillota; class Clostridia; order TANB77; family CAG-508; genus UMGS1663. The sequence goes on from USDF01000007.1 coordinate 26,339, forward strand.
AGCATTAGGAGTATTATTAATTACAAACTGGAATATTGGACTAATTTGTTTAGTATTTGCGTTAGTACTAATGGCACTTACAAAAATGGTATCTTTAGGTTCAATATCAGCTGCAATACTATTCCCAGTACTAATTTTATTTATGCCACATACAGCATATTTAGTAGATGGAAATTATATTATATATAGTATATTAATTGCAGTTTTAGTTGTATTTAATCACAGAGCAAATGTAAAAAGATTATTAAACGGAACAGAAAACAAATTAGATTTTAAAAAGTTTAAATAAATTACCATTAGGGACGTTTCCTTTTGGTTAATCTGTCCCTTTTGGGTACTTATTACTACAACAGGCTCCATTAGGAAACGTCCCTAATGGTTAATCTGTCCCTTTTGGTAATTCTAACTTTTATAAGGAGAAAAATAAAATGAAAAATATAGCGATAATAGGTAGTGGAAGCTGGGGTGTAGCGCTAGGTATACATTTAGCAAAACTAGGAAACAAAATAAAAATATGGTCTTTTATGCAAGAAGAAGCAAATCTAATAAATAATGAAAGAAAGTGTAAATTCTTACCAGAGGTAACATTACCAGAAGGAATATATTGTACAACTTCATATGAAGAGGCAATAAAAGATAGTGAAATAATATTACATGTAACACCATCAAAATTTACTAGAAATACAGTAAAAGAATATAAAAGATATGTAACAAATCAAACTATTGTAATATGCACAAAAGGTTTCGAAAAAGAAACATTATCATCATTAGATGAAGTATTTAAACAAGAAATACCAAATTTAAAACTTGCTGTTTTATCAGGACCAAGCCATGCAGAAGAAGTTTCTAAAGCAGTACCAACAGCAATGGTAATAGCATCTGAAAATGAAGAAATAGCAAATGAATTAAGAGATATATTCATGAACGAAAACTTAAGAGTATATACATCAAAAGATGTTAAAGGAGTAGAATTAGGAGGAGCATTAAAAAATATAATTGCATTTTGTGCAGGAGTTGCAGCAGGAATAGGACTTGGAGACAATTCATTTGCAGCACTAATAACAAGAGGCCTATGCGAAATTTCAAGACTAGGAGTAGCGTTAGGAGGAAAATACGAAACATTTTATGGTCTAACAGGACTTGGAGACTTAATAGTTACATGTTTAAGTGAACATAGTAGAAATAGAACAGCAGGAAAACTTATGGGACAAGGAAAGACATTAGAAGAAGCAAGAAATCAAATAGGAATGGTAATAGAAGGTGTAGACAATATAGAAGTTGCATATGAACTTGCACAAAAATATGATGTAGATATGCCAATAGTGAATGCAGTATATGATATGTTATATAACAATTTATCGCCAAAAGAAGGAGTAATAAGACTAATGACACGTGACAAAAAAGCAGAATAAACACAATTTGGGGGGCAGTCACTAATTGTGACATTTGAATAGTTTGGGACAGAGCTAAGGAGAAACAAAAATTATGAAATTAGTTATTCAAAGAGTAAAGCATGCTAAGGTAGAAGTTGAAAACGAAATAGTAGGAAAAATAGGACAAGGTTTTCTTGTCCTTCTTGGTGTTGGACCAGAAGATACAAAAGAAACAGCAGATTATTTAGTACAAAAGCTTATAAAACTACGTGTATTTGAAGATGAAAATGGTAAAATGAATCTTGCCTTAAAAGATATAAATGGGGAATTATTAATAGTTTCTCAATTTACATTATATGCAGATTGTACAGGTGGTAATAGACCAAGTTTTACATTAGCTGCTAAACCAGATAAAGCAAATGAATTATATGAGTATTTTATAAGTAAGTGTGAAACAGAAAATGTAAAAGTAGAACATGGAATTTTTGGAGCAGACATGAAAGTAGAACTTTTAAATGATGGTCCAGTAACAATAATTTTAGAAAAATAGAAGTTTTAAGGAGAAAGATGAATAATATTAATTTTGATAACTTAAATAAAATGATACAATATATTGAAAATAATTTAAAAAATGATATAGATATTAATGATTTAGCTAAATTAGTCGGGGTTTCTTCTAACTCATTACAAAGAATTTTCTCATTTTTAACGGAAATGTCAATTGTGGAGTATGTAAAAAAGAGAAGGTTAAGCAAGGCTTTTGAAGAGATTAAAACCACTAATTTAAAAATAATAGATATAGCATTTAAATATCAATATAATTCAGTTATTTCATTTGATAGAAGTTTTAAAAAAGCTTTTGGTATTACTCCTATGGAATGTAGAGAAAAAAATGTAACTTTTAAACAATTTCCTATAATAAAATTTGAACCAAAAGAACAATACAAACAATATGATTATGAAATTAAGTATATACCTGAGCAAGAAATTTATTGTTATAAGACAGAAACTGATAAAAGTATAGATTTATTATATAAAATTAGAGAATTATATAATTATTTAAAGATAAACAATATTCATCAAAAATTAAAAAAAGAAGAACAATATGCAATTTCATTTTATAAAAATGGTATTAACTATTATGCAGTAGGTAGTAAGACAGAATATACTTCAAAGCATAAAATAAAAATACCTGCTGGAAAATATGTTGTGTTTGAAGTTGGATCAAGAGAACAAAAAGACATAGTTAATTTAGAAAAAAATATATATACAAGATTAATAAAATCTACAAATATAAAAGTTAATGATGATTTTACACTAGAATACTATATTGGAGAAAATTGTTATTTATGTATGCCAATAGTTAATTAAAAGTAGAGTATAAACAAAATATGAAATAAATTTGTTTATACTCTACTTTCTTGTTTTGATATACTAAATTCATAAAAACAAATGGAGGTATAGTATGGAACAAAAATACAATATTAAAGGAATTGATAAAATAATAAGTAAAGTGGGAAAGAAAAAACTTGCAGAATATTATCAAGTAGATATAAATGCAGATTTTGAAAATGTAATAATGGAAGATTTTAAAGAACATGGTATTCCAAATGGATTAGAAGTAGCTTTTTATTTTTCCTTAACTCCTGAAGAATTTAATAATTTTACAAAAGAAGGAAAAGGACTACCAAATAGTCAAAATGAAGCTTCAAGAATTTATGAACAAGACCAAGATAAAAGAGCCATGTTTGGATTTGATTACATACCAGAAAAAATCGATTATGACAAAAAGGATATATCAAAGATTAAAAGTGGAAATTACGGGAATATTTTATACTTTTTTGTTAATGAGCCAATTAATGCGAACAATATAGGAGATTATTTATATGATCCTAAATATTATGTAGGAGGAACCCATTATAATAATTTGCTAATGGGAAAAGGTTATTATAGTAAACATAAGGAAGAAATTACAGAAGAATATAATAAAGTATCTACAACTACAAACAAAATGGATTTGATTAAACAATATATAGAAAATTTCATGAAAAAATTTGAAAATGTTGATTGTTTAAAGGGATATGGTCCAAGAGGAACATATAAAGAAACAGATGAAATACAAAAAGAAAATGAAAATGCTGAAAAAATTATTTTAGAATTAACAGGAAAAGGGAATATTGATGAAATAAATTTAGGTGATTTTATATCACTTAAAAGAAATTTAGAAGCAGAATTAAAAAGATTACAAAAGGAATTTGAAGATAAATTTACACAAAAGGGAGAAAGAGAATAACAAATGAATAGAATAATAGAATTTATAAAAAGATTATTTAAAAAGCCTACACTTGCATTAAATGTACCACAAACTATTGAAAACAGAGAAAATCCAAAACAACAAAAAGAAGAGTTCTTAAAGAATATAAAAATAGATACTAATAATATAAAAGAGAATATTTCTGATTTACAGAAAAAATTAGAAAAAGGAAGTTTATCAGAAGAAAAGTTGGATAACGAACAAATAAGAAAAATAAAAAAAATGTATTGCAATCAAATTTTAGATTTGTTATATGTAATAAAAAATTATAAAATAAAAGTGAAATAATAGAAAATTTTAAAAACTATTATCTTTGTGGACGGATAAAAAAGTTTAATTTTGTATATAAACTGTTTTTTGCTCCGTCCCCAAAAACAGGTTAATTTTTAATACGGAAATCTTTCATATAAATATCGAATTAATTCATCAACATTATTTTCGCTAACATTAATTAGAACATCTTTATCTAAACTTACCCACATATTAATTTTAAAATCATCTTTATTATCCATAAAAACTCCTATAATATCAGCCATTTCAATAGGATTTTTATATAATTTTTCCCATTCTAATAAAGAAGATTTTTCTTCATTTATATTTATATTTGTTTTGTCGTAAAATCTATTTAAAAATTTGTAAATTTCACCTTTTTCATTACTAAATAACTTTACAATTGTACCCATCAAAAAATCTCCTTTTATAAATATTATAGAAAAAAATTTTTTATATATACTAGGAATAAATTTCAATTTTTTAGAAAAACTACAATTGAGGTGCAATATGAATAAAAAAATTTTTTTGATAATTTTTAGTATAGCGATATTAATAATTTTTGTGGCTTATATAGTTACTTCTACAAATAATTATATAAAAAGCAATAGTAAGAAAATAGATGAAAAAACAGAAGAAGAAATAAAGCAATTAGAAGAAAAACTAGTAGGAATGATAAATAGTTTAAATAATATATCTTTTACAAACACAGTATTAAAGCAAACTAGTGAAAAAAGTTCGAGCACAAACTCTGACAACAATTCATCTAATAATTCTTCAGATAGCTCATCAAATGATTCAAATAGTGGACAAAACAGCCAGTCTTCAGGAAGTTCTGATAATAATTCAAATAGTATTAGTTCAAAAACAGAAGAACAAGTAAAATATGAAATACAAAAGAATGATATATTGTTAATAGATTTGTCTGATATAGATTGGAAATATATAAAAGCAAATACAGAAAGTATATATAATTTGTGGGCTAACTTAATAGTAGACTTACATGAATTAAATGTAAATAATCAGGATATTTTAAATTTTAGTAATACATTGGATCAGGTAACATTAAGTGTAAAACAAGAAAACAAGTATGCTTCAGTTACAAATTTAGTTAGTCTTTATTCGTATTTACCAACATATGTAAATCAATTTTCAAATAATGAAAACGAGAAAAATCTTTTTTTAACAAAAAATTGTGTATTAAACACGTATGCATTAATTGAACAACAGAATTGGGATGAAATGAAGAAACAAACAGCAAGTGCCATAGAATATTTTTCAAACATTATGAACAATATAGAAAATAATGAAAGACAAAACAAAAATAAAATTACAAAAATTTATGTTCTTTTAAATGAATTGTATTCTAGCATAGACTTAAAAGACAAAGAACTGTATTATATAAAATATAGAAATGTTATGGAAGAACTGATAAATTTCTAATTTGACTTTTATTAAAAAATATATTAAAATAAGAATTGTGAGTAAATTGAATAGTCGCGTATAGCAAGGTCGAAAGGCAGCGTACGAGGAAAGTCCGGGCTCCATAGAGCAAAGATGCAAGATAACGTCTTGTGAGGGTAACCTTAAGGAAAGTGCAACAGAAAATAACCGCTTCGACGAAGTAAGGGTGAAAAGGCGAGGTAAGAGCTCACCGCTTCTATGGTGACATAGAAGGCTGTGTAAACCCCATCTGGAGCAACACCGGGACAAGAAGGCTAAGACTGCTCGTCATCTTCTTAATCTGGTGGCTTTGAGCTACATAGTGATATGTAGAGTAGATAAATGACTATTCACGACAGAACCCGGCTTATAGATTTACTTATAATATATGAAAAACACTTGGTTTTAAGCCAAGTGTTTTCTTTTATATAGTAGGAAGGTCCTCCTGGTAGGAGGACTTTCTGTACTATATAAATATGACGAGCCTTAGATTTTCTTAAAATTTGCATTTGATAGAAAATCTTAGACTCGTTTTTCTATAAAGATAGCAAATCATCTGGAATATTCGCAATGTAAGTTACATCTTTATTTGTAATTGGATGGATAAAACTTATTTTGTATGAGTGAAGTGCTTGTCTCTTTATAAAATCAGTATTTCCACCATATAAATCATCACCTAAAAGAGGATGACCTATATGTGCCATATGAACTCTAATTTGATGAGTTCTGCCAGTTTCTAAAGTACATTTAACAATAGAAATAGGTAAGCTTTCTAAATTCTTTTCTTCTAAAACTTCATAATGAGTAATAGACTCTTGTCCATTGTTTGCAATACATCTCTCAATAATACTAGTTTCTTTCCTAGCAATAGGAGCATTTATAGTTCCGATTCTTGCAAGAAAAATGTCCTTCTACAATAGAAATATATTCCTTTTTAAATATACCATCTTTCATTTGTTTAATTAAGCATTCTTGTATATATTCATTTTTAGCAAAAACAACTAAACCAGAAGTATCTTTATCAATTCTATTAACAGGTCTAATTTTCTTTTGCAATCCAATTTCATCAAAATAATAGCAAACACCATTAGATAAACTATCTTCATAATGAAGAATAGAAGGATGAACAGGAATTCCATAAGGTTTATTTATAACTATGTAAGCTTCATCTTCATACACAATGTCTAAGGGCATTTTAGTTTTAACAATATTTGAATTATCTTCTTTGTACGAAAAAGAAACTGAAACTTTATCATTCTCAGTTAATTTATGTGAGACATTTGTAACACTATCATTAAAAAAAATACAATTTTCTCTTTTTAATGTTACAAGAAGTCTATGAGAAATATTAAATTTAGTAAGTAAAATATCTTTTACACATTTATTTGTATCATTTGAAGTTACAATATATTCTAAATTCATAATTTACCTCATCTAATCTTTTCAAGTTTGCCCCAAGAATACCCTAGCCCTTTTGGAGTAATTTAATTTTAATAAATCACTTTTCCGTCTTTTTTATATTTTTCAAAAGTAGATATGCATTCATCTCTATCAATTTGCTTTAAAGTTATTAAATCATTTTTATTTCCTTTAAGGTATTCGTATATTAAATCATCACGAAAACCGATTTTTGCGGCATCCTCACGCGTACATGCATAGTATATTTCTTTTATATTAGCCCAGATAATTGCAGATAAACACATAGGGCATGGTTCACATGATGTATATAATCTATAATTTGACAAATCATAAGTATGTAGTTTCTCACAAGCGTTACGAATAGCCATTACTTCAGCATGAGCTGTTGGGTCATTATTTTTTAATACTTGGTTATGACCAGTTGCAATAATATTTCCTTCCTTATCTGTAATTACAGCACCAAATGGACCGCCATCATTTTTACCGCTTCCATTTTCAGCTTCATTTTTTGCAATTTCCATATATTTATTCATAAAATCAATCCTTTCTACATGAGATATTGTACCACAAAGAAATTAATATTTCTACTATTGTATAATAAGAATACATATATTATAATTCGTATATAAGATAAATATGTAAAGGAGATTTTAGTATGATAGAAGAATTTAAATTTAAATCTAGTACAGGAAAAGAAATTTATGCTAAGAAGTGGTATGATGAAAATCTTAAAAATTATAAAGGTATCGTTCAATTAGTACATGGAATGGAAGAATTTATAGGAAGATATGATGAATTTGCATTGTTTTTAGCATCTAAAGGATATATGGTAGTTGGGCATGATCATATAGGACATGGAAATAGCGTTAAAGATGATAGTGAACTTGGAAATTTTGGATGTAAAGACGCATGGTTTAGATTAGCTGAAGATATTCACATTTTACAAAATAAGGTAGCTAAAGAATACCCTAATATTCCATATATAGTAATGGGACATAGTATGGGTTCTTTACTTACTAGAACATATTTAACAATATATAATGACAATTTATCAGGTGCTATTATAACTGGTACTAGTGGTCAAAAATATGGCTTACATTTAGGAATTTTACTTGCTTCTATTATAAAGATGTTTAAAGGCGGAGATTACAAGAGCAAGCTTTTAGAAAGATTAGTCACAGGGTCTTTTAATAACAATTTTAAACCTACAAGAACTGAAGCAGATTGGACTACAAGTGATGAAACTAAAGTAGATGAGTACATGAAGGTTGCAAAGCCAAATAGAAAGTTTACAGTAGATAGTTATATAGCTTTATTTAAAGGAAGCATATACCTAAACAGAAAAGATAAAATTAAAAATACTCCTAATATTCCGATACTAATATTTTCTGGTGATAAAGACCCTGTTGGAGCAAACGGCAAAGGAGTAAAAAGAGTTTATGATATGCTTAAAGAAGCGGGAGTAGAGAATATTACTTTTAAATTATTTGAAAATGGAAGGCATGAAATGCTTAATGAGGTTAATAGAAAAGAGGTATTTGATTTTATATTAGAGTGGATAGAAAATATAAAAATATAGGAGAAGAAATGTTACAAAAATATTAAATTTTTGTAACATTTCTAGTATATCCATTGTAAAAAGTAAAGAACAATGATATTTTTTACATAAAATAATAATTATTGATTAAGGAGGTTTATAATGCAAAGAATGCTTATAGTGAATAATAGCTGGTATGGAACATGGAATTTAGAATACACAGGAAAAAACAATGAAAAATTTGTAAATACAGCAAAATTAGTAATAGCTAATTTTAAAAAAAGATTTGAAATAAGTAATGGTAAAAATGAATTAGAGGCTATAAAAAGATTAAGTTGGTATAGTGCTGATATGGATATTGAAAAAATATTATCTTATTTAGAAGATGGAGATCAAATCCATGTATTAATAGATGGAGAAACACATCCTATTCGTGAAGTTATAAGCAAAGGTGGAAAAACTGAATATGATTATTGCGAATGGGAAGAACAAACATATAAAAAAGAAAATGGTAAAGTTACTATGGAATGTGAGTTTACTGATTGTGATAGATACAAAAGTGATAGGCATGGAATGAAAGGTGCTTTTATTTACGAATTAGCATATCCAGAGAAGGCTAGAAAAGAAACTTTAGAAGGTGGATATACTGACACTTTAGATACATATATAGAATGGATTGCCAAAGAAATGGGCGATGATGAAGAGATGTTACCGATTATTCAAGATTTTATGAATGAAATAATGAATATAAGTAGAGATGAAGTTATAGAAGAAAATGGAAAAATAAATGAAGAAGCATTTACATATTTTAATGATGTAAAAGCAAAATTCAAATCACTTGAATCAACAAAAGAATATCTTTCTAAAATAAAAGAAAAATTGCCACCAAAAGAAAAAGAAGAAAAAGCAGTTCTTCCAGATTTATTTGATAATATGAGTAAAAACGATATAAAACAATTAGGAGGAAAGGAACAATTAATTAAGCTATATGAAAAAGAAGGTGAGCAAAGAACTAGAGAATTATTATTAATATTAGGATATGACCTAAATAGTGGTCTCAAAGAAAAAGGTAAAAAGCAATCTTCTATTGGAGAGAAAAAAGCTGAAAATGAAGTAAATAAAAATATAAAACAATCAGTTATAGATTATTTCTTAGGATGTGTAAAGCATAAATATCCTAATCTTACACCAGAAAACGAAGAGAAGTTTGCAAAAAAATTAGGCGAGTCTATTGATCATAAATTAGGAGGATGGGATTGTTGTTTAAGTATTGATTATGATCCTTGCCAAGAATTATTATCAGCATTTTATAGTATGGATATGAGCAATTTTGATTCTGGGCTTCCTATATATGATGTATTTCCAATTAAAACTCAAGTAAGAATGGAAAGTGGAAAATGTGCAACTGTAAGTAGTGATTATGGAGAATCTAGAATATTATATATTACCGATGATTATAAACAAAAATTATTGACGTCTGTAAATGCAAAAATAATGAGAGAAGAATCTAAAATACCACAGGAAGTGAAAGATGGATTTGAGAAGGAATATCAAACTGAAATGGAAGCACTAGCTATAGAAAGAGAACCATTAATAAAAAAACAAGAAGAAACACAAAGAATTTTAGAAGAAAAAAAAGCACTTGAATTAAAAGCTGGGCAATTAATTGAAAATTATTCAACTAAGATAAGTGAATTAGAAGCTCTAGGATTGCCAGAAAAAGAAAAAACACAAAGAAAACAAATTATTATTAAAGAAATTAAGCAAATACAAGAAGCTGCTAAATCTAGCAAGTTTAGAGAGCAATTAGGCGAAATTGAAGAAAAGTATGGATGGAAAGATTTAAAAGCATTTGATGAAGAACATAAAAATAGTTTAGATAAAGAGCAATGGTTAAGAAGAAAAAATATGAAATACGCTAGAGAAGAATATGATAGAATTTGGGAAGAATATAAAAAAGAACATCCAAATGATTTCGGATGGCCTGACACAAGTTCTGTACCTTCTGATTTAGATAAATTATATTCAGAAAAAGATGAAATAGATGAATATGATAGAGAACAAGGTAACAAAGCAAAAGAAAAAGGACAAGAAAGTGAAAATATATCAAAAGAACAACAAGAATTTATAGTTGCATTAGGCAAAGCTTATGCAGAATATATGGAAGAACATGGAGATATAGATGAATTTAGTTTTAGAAATAATAGAAAGCTAATATTAGCAGATGTTTTTTCAAAATACTTTGCATCTAATTATCAAAATTTAACAAATTCAGCATTTTTAATAGACTTTGAAAACGGACCTATGAGAGATATTGCGAAACAAATAGGTTTTAGAAAATCACCTAGTATGTTTGGATTGGGATTTAATTTATCAACAGATATAGCACATGTTAATGTATCAGAGGGCTTAATATATTCTGTAGATGAACTATTAGACCAAGCAAAGATAAAATATGCAACACCTGAAGCAATCCAAAAACAAATCAATAAATTTAATAGTGAGATTTTATTTATGAAAGATACTGGAGAATGTGATTGGAATTTAAGAAAAATTGAAGGTATAAGAGATTCTTTTATTTCATATCAAAAACAATTACATGGTGAAAAAGTAATAGAGCCATCACTAGAAGAATTAGATGGGAAAAAATATATTCTTGAAGCAATAGATGAAAAAACTACAGAACTATTAAAACGCTATGAAAAAACAAAGCAACCAGAAATAGAAGATGATGGAATAGATTTTAATGATTAGGAGGAAAACAAATGTCAAATCATAGTTTAACACCAGTAAATGAAAGTATATTTACTAAAATAAAAAACTTTTTTAAAAATTTATTTGGACGACAAACTATAGAAAATACAGATAATATAGTTGAAAATCAAGAAAAAACTAAAAATTCAAATTTTACTGAAAATATAAAAATTGAAGAAACAGAAGAACAAAAATTAGTACGATTACAAAAATTAGTAAGAGAAAAAAGAATATCTGAAAAGGATTTATCTGTAGAAGAAAGAGAAAAATTAAGAAAACTATATAATTCTCAAATTGAAGATTTAAGAAAATCAATTTTACAAAAAAGAAATAAAATAATGAAGATAAAATATGAGCAAAAAAGAAAAATGTATGCAAAAGTATAAAAAAATATTAGTGGAAAAATTGTATGAATATGACATAGATAAAATGACAGTTAATAAAAAAATAAAGGAAGAAGAAATGAACGAAGAAGAGAAGAAAAATTTAAAAAGATTTAATAAATTATTTCCTTGGTTTGCAGGATTATCTAGCGATCTATTATTCTGGGTAGCAATTGATACATTATTTTTAACAGTAGTAAAAAAGTTTACTGCATCACAAATAGTTTCTTTAACATCTATATCATTAATAGCTTGTATTTTATTACAAGTGCCTTTGCTTAATATAATTAAAAAAATTGGTAACACAAAATCAGTTAGGCTTAGTTCAATGTTTTTGTTGCTATCGAGTATTTTACTAACATTTGGTACAAATTATATTGTAATAGTTATAGGAAAAATATGTTATGAAATAGCATTCACTTTCCAAAATATGATAAATGCAGTTTTAAGAAATAATTTAGAGCTTCAAGGCAAAACAAATGAATATATAAAATATAGAACAAATGCTAATACCATATATGCTGTAGTTACAATGATAATATCATTTGTTGCTAGTATTATGTTTAATATAAATAATTATTTACCAATGATAGGTTGTATTATTTCCTGTTTAATTTGTTTTATTTTATCTTTTTATATGGTTGATTATTCAAATAATGATTGTGTTAAGGTTACAAATTATGAAAAAAATAAAGACAATTCTCAAAAAATAAGTTACTCAAAAATTGTATTGTTTATAATAATATCCTATGGTTTATTTTATCCTACAGTAAATTCTGGACAATCTAATGGTAAATTATTTATACAACAAGAATTGTTAAAGAATTTTAATGTAGAAAAGACCGCACTAATAATAGGTGTAATATTGTGTATATCAAGAATAGTGAGAGTAATTTCAAATATTTCATTTAATAAAATACATAAAAAATATGAAGATAAAGTAGGATTTTTATTACCATTCTTATTATGCTTATCTCTTTGCTTAATGGTAGTAGGATCTTTAATAACATACTCAATTGTTTTAAAAGTCTTAATTATGAGTTTAGGATATATTATAATTTTATTTATAAGAGATCCTTTTAAAGTTTATATACAAGATTTAGCATTGAAAAATGTAGAGAAAGAACAACAACAATCATTACTTACTACACTAGATTTATCAAGGAAAATTATAAGAACAATTATGAGTTTAAGTTTTACAGCAATTTTAGTTGATAACCCAATGATTGTAGTAATATCTATATTAGTTGGATTATCAATTATCGAAATATTAATTAGCATTTATTTGTATAAATTAATTAAAAAGAATTCTATAAAGTAGTTACAAAAATAGAATACAGAAATAATTATTGAAATTAACATAAAAGTATGATATATTATTATTGTTAAAGTAAGGTTAATGAACCTTTAGTTGTATTTTTTAGCATATTTAGTCAGGAAAATATGTCTGAAAAAATTTTTTCTTATATTATAGAAAGGAGCAATGATATGCAGATTATTAAACTATTGGCAGTAACTGGTTATTATCAGTATGGCAACAACTTCGACTTTGGCGAAGAGAAATCCTGGAGAGGGACAGTATTATTGCGGGAAGATTTAACTTTTGAAGGCATTGTTGTTGACAATTCTGCCACAACTAATTTTGACCGCTTAATTTCCGGAACCTTAGTAGAATACAACGGAACTTCTCTCATCAAATTTTCTAACCATGGATTTGATCCGTGCAGTTTCTTTGGAATCTCCACTGGTAAAGAAATTATTGGTAGCTGGGCTGCTTATGATCATCATACTGCCCATGATATGGGAAGATCTAAAATTATTCTTACAGAGATTCCTATGGATGAATCCACGGTGGCAGATATTACTTCCAGAATTGAAGTGTTTAAAAAGGAAATGGATTATTTTTCAGAGAGGCTATATGATGAGCTTATTAAAAACATGAGCCTTACCGTTGAAGAATTTATTCATAACCTGGAAGAAAACAAGGAAGGCATTGAAAGAGAGATAGGCGGTACTTTCAAAAAACTTGAACTCTAAATAACACACATAAATCCTGACTTAGAAGAAGCTGAATTTAATGTTTCAGCTTCTTTTGAGTATAATTATATAAAAAACAAGTTTGATTTAAGAAGAGAATAGTCAAAAAGGCTATTCTTTTTATAAAATACAATTATCGAAAAACAATAAAAAAATATTGACAAACATAAATATATAATATATACTTATGCAAAATGAAGGAGGAATTTAATAATGAAAATTTTAGGAGAAAAAAGTTTATCATCAAAGGTTATAGTAGGACTTAACATACTTTTTACTACAATAAGTATTGTTGATATAGTAGTATTAAGCATAATAATAAAAATAGTAAATCATATTACTATGGGAGAAGATATACAAAACAATGTATCTGATTTAGTATTCTTTATTATGATTATAAGTACAGGAATAATAGCATTATTTATTATTTATCAATTTATCAAAATTTTTAAGAACTTAAAAAAAGATATATTATTCTGCGAAGATAATGTAAAAAGTTTAAATATAGTTAGTTGTAGTTGCTTCGCAATAAGTGCTTTATATTTAGTTATAGCAATATTTATATTTTCAATAATGAAAAATTTAACAGGAGAATTTATACACTATATATTCGCTATTTCAATAATGTTAATGATTATATTTGCTGTTTCTGGTGTAGGAATAAAAATACTTAACGAAATATATAAAAAAGCTATTCAATATAAAGAAGAAAATGATTTTACAATATAGATAGGAGGAAAAAGAAAATGCCAATTATTGTTAATGTAGATGTAATGTTAGCAAAAAGAAAAATGACATCTGGAGAACTTGCTGAAAAGGTTGGAATAACTCCTGCGAATCTTTCAATATTAAAAACAAATAAAGCAAAAGCAATAAGATTTTCAACATTAGAAAAGATTTGTGAAGTCTTAGATTGTAAGCCAGGAGATATATTAGATTATGAAAAATAAAGGAGAAATATTAATATGGAGATTTTAGGAAGTATTATATTATCAATAGTTCAATCCATTTTATTTTATGGTAAAGAAATAGGCATTTCAATGGTACTATTTGAAATAATATGTAATGGAATTATATATTACATACTTAATAAGAAAAATAAAATACAAAATAAGAATGGAATATTACTTATGATACCAATAGTTCTGTTAAGTAGTACATATTTCATTTTTGCAAATACTACGTTTTATATTGCAAATATTTTTGTGATTTTAGTAACTAATTTAATTATGTATGTAATTTTAACAAATGAGAAAGATTATTTGAAAAATTACTTATATAAAACTTTTGAATTAGCAATGAATACAATTAAAGAATATAAAGAAGGAATCAAACTTACTAAGAGAACATCAAGAAAAATAATAACCAAAAATGAAAATATAAATAAAGAAAATTTAAAAAGAGTAGCAATATCATTACTAATAGTATTTGTTGTTGTAGGAATTGTTTTGATTTTATTATCATCAGCAGATATGATTTTTGCAAATTTATTTTCTGGTATAGGAAATCTGTTGAAAAATATAAATATTGGAACTACATTTAATATTATATTAAGAATAGCAATTATAATTATTATATATTTATTATTTCTAAGTTTATTTTTAAGTATTCAAAAGAAAAATAAAAAAGAAGAAAGAAAAATAAAGGAAAGTAGTGGAAAATATAATTTTACAATAAAGTTACTTTTAATAATATTAAATATAGTGTACTTGGTATTTTGCTTTATTCAACTACAATCTTTGTTTGCAAAAATAAATATAAGTAATTCATTTGATTATGCAACTTATGCAAGAACAGGATTCTTTCAACTTATGTTTGTCTCATTTATAAACTTTGGACTTATATTAATATCTAATAGATATTATAAAAAAGAAAAAAAGATAATAAGAATATTAAACTTGTTACTTGTATTGTTTACTATTATAATAGCAGTATCAGCAATATATAGGATGTATATGTATGAAACAGAATTTGGATTAACATATTTAAGGACTTTTGTTTATATAGCATTAATTACAGAAATAATTGCATTGGTTCCAATAATAGCATATATATTTAATAAAAAAATTGATTTTATAAAATGGTGTTTCATAGTAGGAATTTCTATTTATTGTATAGCTAATTATATAAATATAGAAAAGGTTATTGTAAGTAAAAATATTAGTAGAAATAATATACGTCCAATAGATTACAAATATATATCTAATATTGTTAGTGAAGATAGCTACGAAATTTTAGAAGAGAGGTTAAGAAAAGAAGAAATAACTGGAGAAGAAAAAGTAGACATTTTAAATATTTTATTAAATATAGCAAGTAATACTAAAGACTTAAGCTGGCAAGAATTTAATATCTCAAAATATAAATTGCAAAAAAGAAAAATTAATATACAAGAATTAAATAAAGAAATAGAAATAGAAAAACAAAAAGAAAAAAATAAAACTATATTAAATAGTAATAAGTATAATATTTTATATAAAAAAGAAATAAATAAAAATACTATTATTAGAGTGAAAAATTTAGGAGAAATACTAGCACAAAGGTCAGTAATAGATATAGAAAAATCAACAGATGGAGGAAAAACATATATAAGTCAAACAAAAGAAGGTATTACAATACATAATGGAGCAGAATTTATGTTTATAAATGAAAACACAGGATTTATTAATGACCCAGGACTTGCAGGAACAGGAGGAGAAAACAAAGGATTTTTAGTTACTACTGATGGAGGAAAAACATTTAATGAGGCTAATATTATACATTCAGATAATATAGAAGAAAAAAATTTAATTGTAAAAGGAGTTCCATATATTGAGGATGGAAAGTTAAAAGTAGTAATATATACTTTAAATCATAGCAAAAGTCCTGAAAGAACATATTATGAATTTACTTCAAATGATAATGGAGTAACGTGGGAGTTTTATAAAGAAAAATATAACCAATAGAAGTATTATTTTAAAGAAGCTACTAGAAAGAAGCTACTAGCTTCTTTTTTTATATTATAGGAAACT
>USDF01000008.1 GCA_900553405.1 uncultured Clostridium sp.
AAGACTTAAATATATTATATATATCATTAATTGCATTTAATTTTTCACTTATCGTCGACATTTTTTTATTTTTTATCTCAATTTTTCTATTGACAATGATATTTTTTTGAATTATTATGTACTAAATAATAAATAGGTAATTTTTTCCAATTTACTTTTTTTACTATTTTAATTTTTTTTACACGGAGGATGAATATATGTTGAATTTTGTTCTTTGTGATGATAATCAATCTATTTTAGACAGGCTCTGCAAGATGTTGGAATCACTTTTTATTAAGCATAATTTTGATGCTGAAATAGTCTTTTCTTCTACCACACCAGAGAATACTCTTGAGTATGTTAAAAATAATAATGTAAATGTACTATTTTTAGATATTGATTTAAAATCCGAAATGTCTGGCTTAGATTTAGCAAGTCAAATTAGGAAAACTAACAAACAGGTTTATATCATCTTTACAAGTGCTCATTTGGAATATGTTTTAATTGCGTATCAATATAAAACTTTTGATTTTATTCCAAAACCAATTACTTTAGAAAGATTAGAAGAAACTTTTCTGCGTATTTTAGATGATATAAAAACTGACTATAAAAATAATAATTTTATTAGAATTGATAATCGTAATACTATTATTAATGAAGATAGTATTAAATTTATAAAAAAAGATGGGATGAAATTAGTTTTTTACACTGATAGTAGAGTTTATGAAACATATAGTTCTTTTAACAAGATTGAAGAAATTCTGCCCTCTAATTTTGTTAGGTGCCATAAATCTTATATTGCAAATTTGAACAAAATTTATGATATTAGCCCTAGCGATAATAGTATTTCTTTTGACAGCACTTCTAATATGAAGTGTTATATAGGGCCAAAATATAAAAATAAAATAATGGAGGTTTTTAAAAATGATAGAAATTTTACAAACAATTTGGAGTAGTTTGACTACGGAGAATCTAACTTTAACTAATTACATATGTATACCTTTAGTATTTATAGAAGCTTATGTATCCATGCTTTTATTTACAACTATCTTTAATGTTGAATGTTCTAAAAAGCAAAAAACTTTATATGTTTTTATAGTATCAATATTAGGATTATTTATTAAATTATTAATTCCAGCTCCTTTTAATACATATTTAAATATTCTTATGATGTTAATTTGCATAATTATCATTTTTAAATTAAATATATTAAAATCAATAGTGTGTTTAGTTTTTCCTTTTATCATAACTGCTTTTATTGAGTCTATTTTTGCTAAAATGTACTATTCTATATTTAAATTTGACTACATAATTGCTACTAGAATTCCTATACACAGACTAGTTATTTCATTAATAATATACTTTATAGAGGTTTTAATATACCTTGGATTAAGATACTTTAAACCTAATTTTAAAAAGATTGAAGTTATAAGCAAAAAGAAAAGAAATTTATTAATAGTAAATACTATTCTTGCTATTATATTAATTGCCAGTCAAATATATATAATATATTTTTATGCATCAGTTTTACCTTTTTATATTATTTTACTTAATCTTTTAGGATTAATAACTTATGTTATTTTTAATTTATATACAATATTTACTGTCTCAAAGCTTGAAACAACATCAATGAATTTAGAGGAAGCAACATTATATAATAAAACACTACAAATGCTTCAAGACAACACAAGAGCTTTCAGACATGACTTTTCTAATATTGTACAAGGTATGGCTGGTTTTATAGATAAAAATGATATGGAAGGTTTAAAGAAATATTATTCTCAACTTTTAGAAGATATTCAACATACAAATAACTTAACAACATTAAGTCCAGAAGTAGTAAATAATCCTGCTATATATAATGTTTTAGCAACTAAATATCATAAAGCCGATCAGCTTGGTATAAAAATTAATTTAGAAGCATTTTTGAATATGAATGATTTACATATTAAAATATATGAGTTTACAAGAGTTCTTGGTATTTTAATGGATAATGCTATAGAGGCTGCAAAAGAATGTGACGAAAAAGTAATAAATGTTATATTTAGAAAAGATTCTAGAAGACATATGCAATTGTTAATTATAGAAAATACATATACAAATAAAGATGTTAACACAGACAAAATATTTGAGAAAGGTTATTCAACTAAAAAAGGTAATACTGGACTTGGTTTGTGGGAAGTAAGACAAATATTAAAGAAAAATAATAATTTAAATTTGTTTACTACTAAAAATGACGAATTCTTTACACAACAATTTGAAATATTTTATTAAAAAAGTAAAAACAAGATAGTTTAATAACTATCTTGTTTTTGTATATAATGTAATAAATTCTTAGTCTTTTTTAATTAATGATGCAGGCATTTTTGGTTGGTGCATTATTCCAAATAAAACACATGCTGTATTTGTAGATTTTGCGTATTTTTCTGCGATTTTTGCTAATAATTTTAACATAACTAATTCCCCCTATATTATTACAATTATATAATAAAGTATTGCCGGCTAATACTTGTATTATCTTAAAAAATTTAAATATTTTGTGCTTTTAAATATTCTTCATATCCATATTTATTTTTAGTTATAATATATGCTAATCTTGTAATTGAAAGTGTTTGTATAAAAGTTCCTATTATAATTAGATTTGATATTGTGTTATTAGGTATAAATGTTGCTACTAGTAAATTTATAATTAGAAAAATATATGATAATATTTTTTTAGTTTTTCTTTCTTTTCTAGTTAATATTGGTAGGTTTTCTGTATCTGCTGGTGCGTAAATACTTACCATTATTATTCCTAATATAAAAATTCCTAATATCGTTACATATTTAGTTATTTCATTTGGAAAATTCCATATTGTACTTATATAAGCATTTCCACAATATACTATGTTTGTACATAAAAAACATCCTATATGCGTTTTTAAATGAAATCCACCTGAAACTATTTTATATGGTAATAGTAAGAAAAATGCAAGTAATGTTTGCCACCATAATCCTAAAATAATTCCTAGTCCAAACATTAAAAATATTTTTGGTATTTCTCCTACTATAAGCTGTATTCCATAGTTTATTATCTCCGCTTTCTCATCATCTATTTCTGGCATTTGTTTTCGAATTTTATTTGTTAGGTATTCACAAATTTTATCTATCATGTGCTCACCTCTTTTTTATTTTCTATAACAATATTATTCTTTTTTCGACACTATTTTTTATTTTATATATGAAACACAAAAAAACTTATATGAAAACTTAAAAATTAATTTTCATATAAGTTTTAGTCTGTTTTATAAAATTAACATAAACTATAAATTAGATATGTCTTCTAATTGTTTCCAACCACCTATAAATTCTGGCAAGACTTTAAATGTCATTTCTTCTTTAGTAATTGGATGTAGTATTGTAAGCTCATATGCCCATAAGCAAATTTGTTTTCCTCTTCCTCTAGTTCCATATTTTTGGTCACCACATATACTATGCCATGCATTTGCCATTTGAACACGTATTTGATGATGTCTACCAGTATGTAAATTTACTTTCACTACAGATAAATTTATTTCTTCATTATATTTAAGTACTTCATAATCTAATATTGCAAGTTTTGCGTTTTTAGTACCTTCTTTAACTACTTTGCTAGTATTAGTTTTTTCATTTTTTAATAAATAATCCTCTAAAGTTCCCTTATCCTTTTCAAACTTTCCATCTGCAATTACTAAATATTTTTTCTTAAAGTCTTTGTTTCTTACTTGTTCACTAAGTCTTGCAGCAGCTTTCGAAGTTCTTGCAAAAACCATAACTCCACCAACTGGTCTATCTAGTCTATGTACTAATCCTAAATAAACTTCACCCGGTTTATTATATTTTTCCTTTATATATGCTTTTACCAAAGTAAGCATATCTATATCACCTGTTTTATCGCCTTGTGAAGGAATGTTTACTGGCTTTTCTACTACAATTATATGGTTATCTTCATATATTACATTTAGTTTTTGCATTTCATTTCTCCTCTGCTCCATTGGGGACGTTTCCTTTTGGTTAATCTGTCCCTTTTGGAGTTTTTTCTAATATACCATTAGGGACAGATTAACCAAAAGGAAACGTCCCTAATGGAGTCTTAATTTTCCCATCTTCCATATATTCCGCATGGAAGTATTAGTTTTGAATTTGTCATAGGAAGTCCTACTTCTCCGTTTGTTACTTTTCCACCATATGTTTTTGTTATATTTAAATTAAGTATATTTTCTAATACTGTACTTGAAATTCCTGTTGTGTATGAGTTTATTAAAAAGAATAATGGATTATCTGATAAAACTCCTTTGCAAAGTTCTACTAAATCACATATGTTTTCTTCAAATTTCCAAACTTCGCCATTTGCTCCTCTTCCATATGAAGGTGGATCCATTATTATCGCATCATATTTGTTTCCACGTCTTATTTCTCTGTTTACAAATTTTACGACATCATCTACTATGTATCTTACTGGTCTTTCTTGTAGCCCTGATGATATTACATTTTCTTTTGCCCATGATACCATTCCCTTTGAACTATCTACATGGCATACAGAAGCTCCTGCTGAAAGACATGCTACTGTTGCTCCACCTGTGTATGCAAATAGATTTAGCACTTTTATTTCTCTTTTAGAACTTTTTATCTTTTCTATCATCCAATCCCAATTTGCTGCTTGTTCTGGAAACAAGCCTGTATGCTTAAAGCCCATTGGTTTTATATTAAATGTAAGGTTTTTATATTTTACTTGCCAATTAGCTGGAACTTTCTTTTTATAGTCCCACGCTCCACCACCTGTAGAACTTCTTTTATATATAGCATTTATATCTTTCCACTTATTTGGAAAGCTTTTATCTTTCCAAATTATTTGTGGATCTGGACGGACTAAAATTATATCTTTCCATCTTTCTAGCTTTTCTCCATTTGCCATATCTATTATTTCATAATCTTTCCAATCATTTGCTACTATCATTTTTTATCTCACTCTCTTATTTATTCTTTTGCTATTATAACAAATTTTAATATTTTTAGCAAGATAGATAATTAACTGCTTCAAAAGGGACAGGTTAACCAAAAGGATTTTTTAGTCGTTCGAGCTTAAAGCGAGTTACGAATAAAATATGCAGTGGCAACGTCCCCAATAGAGTCTCTTTTGCGTTACAAGTTTGTGATAAGTACAAAAAAACTATTTATTAAAGCTATATCTATTGCAATTAATATTAGTAATGAAGTTAGTACTGAAAATGTTAACTTGTTATTGCTTATATGTCTCACCATATTGCTTGTCCATCTTTTTGCCCAAATATTTAGTTTACTAACCCCCATTTTTCTTCTGCATCTTACATCTAAAATGATATCTTTTGCATATTCCATAAAAAAATCCTCCCCTATTTTATTTCTATTAAATATATATGTTCACTTTTTTATTTTATTCCAAAAATCGTAACAAAAATTTCTCCATTTTTTTACATATTATTTTTTTATAAATATAGTTTTTTTCGTATACCTCTTGACTTTTTTAAACATACTATGTAAAATAGAAAAGTACAAATTAAATATATTGCGTTGAAAATGAAAGTTTATTTTTAAA
Organism: uncultured Clostridium sp.; assembly: GCA_900553405.1. Lineage (GTDB taxonomy): Bacteria > Bacillota > Clostridia > TANB77 > CAG-508 > UMGS1663. The sequence continues at coordinate 5,573 of USDF01000008.1, forward strand.
GACTAAACAGAGAATAAAGGTGAATACGCTGAGAGCCTTTTTAGAAAAAACTAATAAACGAAACACATTGGAGCAATTTTAAACAAAGTGGGAGGTTAAATCTATATTTAATCTTCAAAGTTAGGGTGGCACCGCGGAAGTTATTTCGTCCCTGCATTTATGCAGTTGGACGATTTTTTGTGTTATAGCAGTTTTATTTTATTCACTTTATAGTTATTCTTAATTTCTTTACTAAAAGTGTAGCATGTAAAGCTAATTTTTTTATAAAACAGAAAATCGATTCAAAGTTGCATTAACAGAAAGGAGTGTTTTTATGAGTACTTACAGAACTCATACTTGTAATGAAATTAGCCTAGAAGATGTAGGCAAAAAAGTTAAAATTGCAGGATTTGTTGAAACAATTAGAGACTTAGGAGGTTTAGTTTTCTTAGACATACGTGATATGTATGGAATAACACAAGTTGTTACATCTGCTGAAGAAGCTGATGTTGACTTTGCTTCACATATTCCTATCGAATCTTCTGTATGTGTTGAAGGAATTGTACGTAAAAGAGATCCTGAAACAGTTAATGAAAAACTTAAAACTGGTCTAGTTGAAATTGCTATTGAAAAAATCGAAGTTTTAGGAAAGCGTACTGCTAATTTACCTTTTGAAATTAATGGTAACGCAGATGTACGTGAAGATTTAAGACTTCAATATCGTTTCTTAGATTTAAGAAACACTAAAGTGAAAGATAATATTGTTTTAAGGGCTAAGGTAATTCAATACTTACGTATGCAAATGATTGAACAAGGATTTTTAGAGGTTCAAACTCCAATTCTTACTAGTTCTTCACCAGAAGGTGCAAGAGATTACTTAGTACCAAGTAGAGTTCACCCTGGAAAATTTTACGCTTTACCACAAGCACCACAACAATTTAAACAATTATTGATGGTTGGTGGTATAGATAAATATTTCCAAATTGCTCCTTGTTTTAGAGATGAAGATGCTAGAGCAGATCGTGCTCCTGGTGAATTTTATCAATTAGATATGGAAATGAGTTATGCTACTCAAGAAGACGTGTTTAGTGCTATTGAGCCTGTTGTTTATAACACATTTAATAAGTTTTCAAATAAAAAGGTAGCTGAATATCCATTCCCTAGAATTCCATATAAAGAAGCTATGCTTAAATATGGAACAGATAAACCTGATTTAAGAAATCCATTATTTATAGTTGATGTTACAGAATTCTTCCAAAGATGTACATTTAAGCCTTTCCATGGATTAACAGTACGTGCAATTCGTGTTCATGGACATATGTCTAAAGGATTCCATGAAAAAATGTTAGAATTCGCTAAATCAATTGGTATGGGTGGTCTTGGTTACTTAGAAGTTGAAGAAGATTTGACTTTTAAAGGACCTATAGATAAATTTATTCCAGATGATATGAAAAAAGAATTATTAGATTTAGCTGAATTAAAATCTGAAGATACTATCTTCTTTATTGCAGATAATAAAGCAAAAGCTGAGAATTTAGCTGGTCAAATTCGTACAGAACTTGGAAATAGATTAAACTTAATAGATGAAAGTATGTATCAATTCTGTTGGATTATAGATTTTCCAATGTATGAATTAGATGACAACGGAAAAATTGCATTTAACCATAATCCATTCTCTATGCCACAAGGCGGAATGGAAGCATTAAATACAATGAATCCATTAGATATTGTTGCTTATCAATATGATATTGTATGTAATGGTATTGAACTTTCTTCTGGTGCTGTAAGAAATCACGACCCAGAAATTATGGTTAAAGCATTTGAACTTGCTGGATATTCTAAAGAACACATTGAAGAGAAATTTCCTGCACTATTTAATGCATTCAAGTTTGGTGCTCCACCACATGCTGGTATTGCACCTGGTGTAGATAGAATGATAATGCTTTTAACTGAAAGTGAAACAATTAGAGATGTTATTGCATTCCCTATGAATAGTAAAGCACAAGATTTAATGATGGGTGCTCCTGGAAATGTAACAAGAGAACAATTAAGAGAAGTTCATATTAAATTAGATATAAAAGAATAAAAAAAAATAGAAATTTCTATGTATTGAAAAATCTTAGAAATTTTTATTTTTTTATCATTTTGTTGCATTTATGTTAATATGATAGTATAATAATACATATTGTAATTGTTAACTTAGCTTTTAAAAAGGGGATACTAACATGAAGAGATCCACAATAATTAAAAACAGAACTTTAGAAGAAGCACGTTTTTTTATTGACAACAAATCAACAGTCCGGGCAACTGCCAAAGCATTTAACGTTTCCAAAACTACAGTTTACGGTGATTTGACCCAGAGACTGCCTTCTTTTTCGCCTGTTTTATATGATAAAGTTTTAGAAATTATTTCTAAAAACATTGCTGAACGGGCAATTCGTGGTGGTCAGGCTACTAAAAGGAAATATGAAAGTTTGAAAAAGTAAATATTACAAAAAAGGAATGAAATGGTAATTACCTTTCATTCTTTTTTGTTTTTATATATTATTTCCATAATAACTATCTATTAAAATTTGTTTTAATTCTGAAACTAGTGGAAGTCTTGGATTTGCTGTTGTACATTGATCTTCAAACGCTCTATCTGCTAATAGATCAACTTTTGCAAGCCATTCTTCTTCGTCTACACCTTGCTCTTTAAATGAACTTGGTATACCTAAATCTGCATTTAATTTTTTAATTTCTTCTATTAAAGAATTTACACCTTCCTCATTTGTATATGCTGGGAAGTTCATTCTTCTAGATAAATCTGCATATTTTTGGTCTGCTATAAAATATTCATATTTAGGGAATGAAACAAATTTTGTTGGCTTACTTGCATTGTAACGAATTACGTATGGAAGTAAAATTGCATTTATTCTTCCATGTGCTAAATGGAACTCCCCTCCTATTTTGTGTGCTAAAGAATGGTTTATTCCTAAAAATGCATTTGTAAATGCCATACCTGCTATTGTACTTGCATTATGCATTTTTTCTCTTGCATGTTTGTCATCTCCATGGTTATATGCTTGTCTTAAGTTCTTAAATACAAGCTCTACCGCTTTTTCTGCTAAACCATCTGTATAATCAGATGCCATGTTAGAAACATATGCTTCTATTGCATGTGTTAAAACATCCATACCTGTATCTGCTGTAATTTTTTGTGGAAGACTCATTACTAAGTCTGGATCCACAATTGCTACATCTGGTGTTAATTCATAATCTGCTAAAGGATATTTTTTATTTATTGTTTTATCTGTTATAACTGCAAATGATGTTACTTCTGAACCTGTTCCTGAAGTTGTTGGTATTGCCACCAATTTAGCCTTTTCTCCAAGTTTAGGGAATTTGTAAGTACGTTTTCTAATGTCCATAAATTTAAGTTTTAAACCTTCAACATCTGCCTCTGGATGTTCATAGAATAACCACATACCTTTTGCAGCATCTATTGGACTTCCTCCACCAAGTGCTATAATAACATCTGGCTTAAATTCGTTCATTAGAGCTATACCTCTTTTTATTGTATCAAAAGATGGATCTGGCTCTACATCTGAGAATATTTCAGAGTGAACATATTCATTTCTTTTTCTTAAATGATATAAGATTTTATCTACATAACCGAAATCTACCATAGATTTATCTGTTACAATAAATGCTCTTGATATATTTGGCATTTTTTCTAAGTATGCTATTGAACCCGCTTCAAAATATATTTTATCTGGAACTTTAAACCATTGCATATTAACCCTCCTCTTTGCAACTTTTTTAATATTAATTAAGTTTGCACTACTTACATTTGATGTTGTTGAGTTTCCTCCAAATGTACCACATCCCAATGTAAGTGATGGCATATTAGTGTTATATATATCACCAATAGCACCATGAGTAGATGGTGAATTTACAATAATTCTTCCAACTTTTACTGTTTCAGAAAATTTTTCTATTACATCATTATCTTCTGCATGAACAACTGCAGAATGTCCTAGTCCACCAAATTCTATTAATTTTTCAGCTAGGTTTATTCCCTCGTCCTCATTTTCTACAATATAGTAAGCTAAAACTGGGCTCAATTTTTCTTTAGAAAATGGATATTCTATTCCAACTCCATTTTCATGAAGTACTAATACTTTAGTATCTTGTGGTACTTCTATTCTTGCACCTTTTGCAATATTGTATGGACTTTTTCCTACTATATCTGCATTTAAAGCGCATCCTTTTTCTTCTATAAACATACTACTTCTTAATCTATTAGTTTCCTCATCACTTAAGAAATAGCATCCAGCTTCTCTCATTAATCTTTCAAATTCTTCGTGAATTTCTCTATCTACTATAACAGATTGTTCAGAAGCACAAATCATACCATTATCAAATGATTTTGAAAGTACTAAATCATTTACAGATGTCTTTAATTTTGCTGATTTGTGAATGTAGCATGGTACATTTCCTGGTCCAACACCTAATGCTGGCTTTCCACTTGAGTAAGCTGCTTTTACCATACCTGTTCCACCAGTAGCTAAAATTAAATTTACACCTGGGTGGTGCATAAGTGTACTTGTAGCTAAAATAGATGGTTCTTCTATCCATAAAATACAATTTTCTGGTGCTCCTGCTTTTATTGCTGCATCCCTTACTATCTCTGCAGCTCTTGAACTACATTTTTGTGCTGAAGGGTGGAACCCAAATATAATTACGTTTCTTGTTTTTGCTGCAATTATTGATTTAAACATTGTTGTTGAAGTTGGGTTTGTAACTGGTGTAACACCTGCTATAATTCCAATAGGTTCTGCAATTTCTTCATAACCTTCTTCTTCATTTTCGTTAATTACTCCTACTGTTTTATCATATTTTATACTATGATAAATGTATTCTGTAGCAAACATATTCTTTGTTATTTTATCTTCGTAAATACCTCTGCCTGTCTCCTCTACTGCAAGTTTTGCAAGTTCCATATGATGTTCTAGCCCAGCCATAGCCATAGCTTTTACAATATTATTTACTTGCTCTTGATCTAATTTCATGTATTCTTCAGAAGCTTTTTTTGCTTTTTCAACTAATTCGTCAATCATAGCATTTACTTTTGCTTGCTCTTCTTCTGTATATTCTGCCATTTTCTTCATCCTTTCTTTTGTTTTGAGCTATTAGAAATATTTTCTCTTAACCCTTTTTTACGTTAAAATTTAACTTCTTTTACATTATATAATAACATAAAAAAAAGTCAACAATTTTTTGCCGACCTTTTATCTTATTTTTCGCTATCTATACTTTTCTCATTCTATCAATTATTTGTTTTAAATTATCTACTAAATAATCAACTTCTTCTTTAGTGTTATATTTTCCCATTGAAATTCTTAAAGAATTTTTAGCTAATTCTTGTTCTACTCCTATTGCAAGTAATACATGTGATGGATTAAGTGACCCAGATGTGCATGCACTTCCACTTGAAGCACAAATTCCTTGCATGTCCAAGTTTAAAAGTATTCCTTCTCCATCTGCTTTTTTAAATGAAATATTGCTGTTTCCTGGTAATCTATTTTCTATATTTCCATTTATTTTTATATTATATATTTCTTCTTTTACTCTTTTTTCGTAATAATCTCTTAATTCCTTTATTTTTGAATTATGTTCTTCCATTGAATGATATGCTAATTCTAATGCTTTTCCCATTCCAACAATTGCTGGCACATTTTCCGTTCCTGCTCTTTTGTTTCTTTCCTGATGTCCTCCGTCTATGTACTTTTTAAAGTGTACTCCTGACTTTACATATAAAGCACCTATACCCTTTGGTCCATAAAACTTATGTCCTGATAAAGATAAACTATCTATATTTAATTCTTGTACGTCAATTTTTATATTTCCTACTGCTTGTACAGCATCTGTATGAAAATAAATTCCATTTTCTTTTGCTATTTTTCCTATTTCTTTTATTGGCTCTATCGTTCCTATTTCGTTATTTGCAAACATTACTGAAATTAATATAGTAGTTGGTCTTATTTCACTTTTTAATTCTTCTAAATTTATAGTTCCATTTTTATCTACTGAAATATAGCTTACTTCAAAACCTTCTTTTTCTAGCTCTTTGCAAGTTTCTAAAACAGCAGGATGTTCTATTTTTGATGTTATTATATGATTTCCTTTTTCTTTATAACTATGTGCAATTCCTTTTATTGCTGTATTGTCGCTCTCACTACCACCTGCTGTAAAGTAAATTTCTGTTGGCTTACAATTTAATAATTTTGCAATTTTCTCTCTTGCTTCTTCTACTGCTTTTCTTGACTCTCTACCTAGGCTATATACAGAAGATGCATTTCCATAATTCTCTTTTAAGTATGGCATCATCTCTTTTAAAACTTCTTCGTCTAATTTAGTTGTTGCTGCATTATCAAAATATATATTTTTCATCTTTTATCTCTCCTTTTGAAGCTATTTTTTGCTCCGTCCTCAAAAACAGTTAAAAATTTATTACTCCTAAATGTTCTAATAATATTTTTAATCCTAATAATATTAAAATTATTCCTCCTGCAAGTTCTGCTTTACTCTCATATTTATCGCCAAATCTATTTCCTATTTTTGTTCCTAGAACTGCTAATGTAAATGTTATAATTCCTATTAAGCTAATTGCTAATATTATATTTACTTTTAGAAAAGCAAATGTTATTCCTACTGCTAGTGCGTCTATACTTGTTGCTACTGCTAAAATAAACATTGCTTTTACACTTATATCATCATTTTCATCTTCAGTATCTTTGCTAAATGATTCTTTTATCATGTTTGCTCCAATAGCTGAAAGTAAAATAAATGCAAGCCAATGGTCTACGTTTTTTACAACTTGTTCAAATGTGCTTCCTAGTAAATATCCTATTAAAGGCATTATTGCTTGAAATACACCAAACCATAATCCTATTATTATGGCTTTTTTCCAATCCATTTTTTTCATTGAAATACCTTTACAGATTGATACTGCAAATGCATCCATTGCTAATCCTATACTTAATATTATTAATTCTGCTATTTCCATTTTTCTACCTCTTATATAATGTATATTTTTTAGATTCTATAATATCACAAAAAAAGTAATTAACAATGCTAATTACCTTTTTTATATAGTAGGAACGTTTTCCTTGTAGGAAAACGTTCTGTACTAGATAAATATGGCGAGCCTTAGATTTTCTTAAAATTTGCATTTGATAAAAGATCTTAGGCTCGCTTTCTTATTCATAAAACATTCTTCATCATGTGAGTAAATGACACCTATTGCTTGTAAATAAGAATAAATTATTGTTGAACCTACGAATTTCATTCCTCTTTTTCTTAAATGTTCTGATATGTTATCTGATAATTCAGATGTTATTTTATCATTTTCATAAATAATTTTATCATTTGTAAATCCTTTTAAATATTCGTGAAATGTTCCATATTCGTTTTGTATCTCTTTAAATATTTTAGAATTATTTATGCTAGCATTTATTTTTAATTTGTTTCTTATTAATTTTTCATTTGATAATAGCTCTTGGACTTTTTTATTATCATATCTGCAAACTTTGTCTATATCAAAATTATCGTAAGCCTTTCTAAAATCTTCTCTTTTGTTTAATACACATTCCCATGAAAGCCCTGCCTGAAAAGATTCTAATATTAGCATTTCATACAAATACTTTTCTTCAAAGTTTGGTCTGCCCCACTCTTCATCATGATATTTAATATATAGTGGATTTTTTAAGTTGCACCATTTACATCTTTCCATAGTTAAACTCATTCCTTCCTCAAGGTACAAATTTTATTACTTCTCTTTTATACCATAAAAGAAGATAATTAGCAAACTATAATTATCTTCTTTTACAATTTATTTTATCAGTCATATGTTTATCATTAGTTTATTTTTTATTAGTCATCATTTAAAAAATTCATGACTAAATCTATATTTTGTTCATTTACTGCTAATTCATTAACATTATATCTTTCTATAATTATCAAATGTTGTACTTTAGAAATAGCTTGTATTATATAACTATTTTTCTAACAAAAATTTATTAACGGCACTTATATAAATAACTAAATATGATATTGATATTAAGAATCCGCCTAATACATCACTTGTATAATGTACTCCTAAATAAATTCTGCTAATTCCAATTGTACAAATTAATATACTAAGTGAAACAATTAAAGTCCATTTTATATACTTATTTTTTACATATCTATAAATTAAATATATTAAATAACCATAAAATGCCATACTTACCATTGAGTGTCCTGAAGGAAAACTATATCCTGTTTCCTCTATTATTCTAAATTCATTTGGTCTAGGTCTTTGCAATATATTTTTTAATAATTGATTTAATATTGTAACAATTACTAAATTTGAAATTATTGAAAATCCTATTTTTTTATTTTTTATTAATATAAACAATATAATAGTTGCTATTATTAAAAATATTGCTCCTCCAAAATTAGTAATAAATTTTGCAATTGGTGTTGCAAAGTCTGATATTAAAAATGTTGATACTAATTTATAGCCTATTATATCTTTCATCATTATTTCTTTATGAAATACATCTTCAGCTATTGCTAAAAATCCAACTAAACAAATAAATAATATAATCCATTTTAAATTTTTTATAATAAAATCTTTTACTTTTTCTTTCATTAATCTGTCTCCTCTTATTATTTATAAAAATGTTTTAGCTTATTATTTTTATAAATTTCTTCTTTATTTTTCCTTAAATTTTATCATTACAATAATACAAAAATAACTACTATATTTCAAGTAGTTATTTATAATTTATATTTTTTTATTTTAATTGACAACCGGTTAGTTTACCACAACTCAACTAAGTTAAACCCGTTCCTATTAGTTTGTACAAAAAAACAGTTATATTTCAAACTAATCTCATTGACAACTTACTATTTGTATTTATCTTTACTTTGTCAATTGATAACTTTGTTCTATCAATTCTTTTACTAAATCCTCGTCCACCTTTTCATCTATAATAATTGTATTCCAATGTTCCTTATTCATATGATAAGCAGGTATTATATAATCATAAGTATTTCTCAATATGTCAGAATAATTTGGATCTGTCTTAACATTAAGGTATAACTTATTATTTACATTCATTAATAACGCAAACCATTTTTTATTTTTACAATGTTTCATTGTTACAGATTCAAAGTCATCTGAAAATGGACAATCTTTATATGTATTTTCTAATGTTAAACAATATTTTATTATTTCTTCTTTATTCATAACTAAATCCTTATTAGCTTTTACATTATTTATTATTTAATTATCTGTAAACTATGTCATCTACTTTGTATCAATTAACAATTCCTTTGGGTTCTTTTTTAAACTACTTATAGATGATAACACTAAAGATATTATAAGTACCAAAGACATAAATAAAATTACATATATTATTGATTTTGGTAATATATTAATATCTAAGCTTGTTAGAGTTTTATTAAAGCCGTCTACTTCTGCTCCTCCACCAAGTCCACTAGATGCCGATTGCTTTGCTATCTGTTTTGTTATATTTCCAGTAACTTTATTTAATATATTATTTCCTATCATGTTTCCTGTATAAAGCGCTAAGAAGTATGAGCCTATATAAGCAGGGATAGATATAAATACTAATTCAACAACAAATTGTCCAAAAATTTTCAATTTTGATATCCCTAATGATAGAAAAATTGCTATTTCTTTTTTTCTAGCATTCATCCATAAAAGTAATAATAATGAAACTGTAATACCTGCAAATATTAATGAACTAGCAAATAATTTGTTTGCTATTGAATATATACCAGATATTGATTGTTGTAGTGCTGGATAATTTGTTGAACTTTTAATTAAATTGTATTGGTTCCAATTTATATCAAGTTTTTTAATATTTTTAATGACTTGATCCAAATTTTTATCACCTTTTACAAAAAATGTTGCATCTTGATATACTGCAGTATCTTCAGTGTTTCCATAAACTTTTGCAGCTGTATCTAAATCTGTTATTAATGTATTTTCGTAAAGTTCTTGTGCAGAAGTTACACTACTTTTATTGTGTCCATCGAAAATTCCTTTTATTTCTACTTCTAGTGTTTCATTTGCTCCTTTTTCATTATCTGCATCAAATAAATTGGACTTAATTTTTATTTTATCTCCAATTTTCAAATTGTTTTTTTCAGCTAAGTCTTTATGTATTAAAATCTTACTTTTGTCATTTTTTTCCAAATGTTCTCCTTCTATTAATTTGTAAGCTCCTGACACAAATTTATTTTCTTTTGATGAATCATTAACTCCTGTTAGCATAACTGTTCTTTTAAAATTTTCTGCTCTTTCTGGTGATTGATTTGAAATTGTTTTTTTAGTTTCTATAATATCATTATCTACCAAATCAGCTACACTATTTATTCTCTTTACAAAAGAGGCAATATCTTCAGATTCAGCTATTTTTTTTATATCTTCTCCTTTTATATTTCCTCCACCTCTAGGTGTTCCAAGATTAACTCTTCTATTTATTTCCATAGAAAAACTATTTGTTATATTTTTAAAAGTTTCTTCTGAAGCTCTATTAGTAGCATCTTTAATTGCCAAGCTAATCAGACTAAGTGTTGACATAGCCATAATAACTAATAATATTATTATTGATTTTAAACTTTTCCTTGTTACATATGCAAAAGCATTTTTTATCATCAATATACCCCCCTAATTAATTTTACTTATCTTTCTTAATTTTTTGTCACTTAATTCTAAAATAATATCAGCAGAATTTGCAACTTCCTTACTATGTGTTACAACTATTACACATTTATTTCTCTCTTTAGCCAATCTTTTTAATATTTCTATTATTTCTCCTGCAGTTTCACTATCAAGATTTCCTGTAGGTTCGTCAGCTAGAATTATTGGTGCTTCTGATGCTAATGCTCTTGCTATGGCTACTCTTTGCTGTTGGCCACCAGATAGTTTCATTACATTTCTATTTATCTGGCTTTTATCAAGTCCTAATTTTAACAAAATATCTTCTGATGCCTTTTTATTTACTAATCTAACATTTTCTATTGGTGTTAAATAATCAATTAAATTATAATTTTGAAAAACTAATGTTATATTGTTTTTTCTATGATTACTATACCCTTTGTTCTCTATATTCTCATTTTTGAATAGAATTTGACCTTTTTGTGGTTTGTCTAGTCCTGCTAATAATGAAAGTAATGTTGACTTCCCTGCTCCTGATTTTCCTATTATTGCATAAAATTGTCCAAGTTCAAACTTTTGATTTACTGATGACAAAATCTTCTCTTTTGAATTTGAATAATTATATGTTACATTTTTTATTTCTAATATATCCATTGCAATCTCCTAACTTATCTTTGATAATATTTCTTTTGGTTTTTTTACTAATATCATTGCACTTGCAATAATAACTGATAAAACAATAATTACTATTAATATTCCATAACTTTGTAAAAATATTGTAATATTTGATATTAAATTATCATTTTTTAGTAGATTATTAATATTTATTGTCGAATTATCAGAATTGATAAATCCACCTATTATTTGATTTAATATCACATTTCCTAAAAATAAAGATGATACTATAGATGGTAGTGATATAAATATTAACTCAAATATAAATTGAGCTATAATTTTTGCTTTACTTATTCCTATTGATAATAATATTCCTATTTCATAAATTCTTTCCCTTAGCCATAAAATTAATATTAATGATAAAACTATTATTCCTCCTGTCATAATTGAATATGTCATAACCTTTATTATATGTTTTATTCCTTCTACAGATTCTAAAGTTTCTTCATATACATCATCATTTTTTTCAATATTGAATTTTGACCAATCAATTTTTATTTCTTTAATTTTATTTAATACTATGTTTGTATCTTTTGAACTATCTGAAAATATTTCAAGTTTATTTACAACTTTATTGTTTTCTGTTTTGTTTAATGCTACTTGGCTTGATTCATAATCAATAAATACCATATTTTCGCTAAAGTCTGATGTCATTCCTGTGTATTTTTCTTGTTTTTTTCCAGAAAAAATCCCAATAATCTCAAATTCATATTCTGTTTTTATTTCATTATTGTTTAAATCAAATATTTTAAGACGAATTTTATCATTTAATTCTAAATTATTTTTTTGTGCCAGTTCTTCATGTATAATAATTTTTTCTCTGTCATCTTTTTCAATATGTCTACCTTTTATAAGAGTAAAAACTCCACTATTAAATAAATTGTCCTTTCCAGTATTATTTGTGGCTTCTATTGAAAATATATTTCTAAATTCTTCTGGCATATCGTCTCTTTCGATCATTTGCATTCCTTCTACTGCCTTAATATTTGTAGATTTTGCTAGTCCATCATATTGTGGAATTGTTTCTTTTATCTCTTTTATATTTTCTATTTCTTTAAATTGATTTGTTTTAAAGTTCTCATTGTTAATTTGTGTTATTGATAAAGATGTATTTGATAACTTATATAAATTATTTTCTAAGCTGATTGCTGATTTCATTATGTTTAAACATGAGTATAAGCACGAAAGAACTATTGTTAAAATAATAAATATAATAACTGTTCTACTCCTCTTTCTCAAGATATATGCTATAGCATTTTTTAACATTTTTATCACTCTCCTTTATACATATTTAATAGATTCCATTCTTTTTACTACTTTCCATTCTATGTAACAAATCTCACACAAAAAGCTTAAGTTATCTATATTTATTCAACTTCTTTTGACCAAAGTCCATGTTTATTACAAAAAGAATAAATTTTACTTCCTTTAACATATGGAAATATTACACAGGCTTCTTCATCTGGCAATAAAAATTTCTTTATAATTTTATTATTTGCTAACATTGCAATCCATTCTATAAAATGGTCTTTCTCCATAACATGGTTAACCTTTACAATTATATGATTATCTATTGCTTCAAAATTTGGTACATGTTTTTCAAAAGATGCGTCTACACTATTTGGAGCTAATTCTATCATTTCTTCACCGCAACATTTAATACTACAATTATCACTAGTACAATCTTTTATGACTTCAACTAAAGCTTGACATTTAGAACATCTTTTTATTACTAATTCTTTTTTCATAAATTCCCTCCATATTAATTTATATTTCTCATAAGAATAGTTTTTCTATATTTTAATAATTTTCAGCTTTAATTTCGAAATATGCTTTTGGATGGCTACATACAGGGCAAACTTCTGGAGCTTTTGTTCCAACAACAATATGTCCACAATTTCTACATTTCCATATTTTAACTTTCCCTGCTTCAAACACTTTTCCATCTTTTACATTTTCTAATAATTTTAAATATCTTTCTTCATGTTCTTTTTCAATTTTACCAACTTCTTCAAATAAGTATGCAATATGGTCAAAACCTTCTTCTTTAGCTGTTTTAGCAAATTCAGCATACATATCTGTCCATTCATAATTTTCTCCATCATCAGCAGCATTTAAGTTCTCAGCTGTTGTTCCAATTTCTCCACCATTTAATAATTTAAACCACATTTTTGCATGTTCTTTTTCATTGTCAGCTGTTTCTTGGAAAATTGCAGCTATTTGTTCATATCCTTCTTTTTTTGCTTTACTAGCAAAATATGTATATTTATTTCTTGCTTGAGATTCTCCGGCAAAAGCCGTCATTAAATTTTGCTCTGTTTTTGATCCTTTTAATTCCATAATTATTACCTCCTAATACTTTTTACCTGTGCAAAATATCACATTATCGAATTAAAGTCAATATTTTTTTAATTTTACTTTTTTTAGGCATTTTACTTTATTTTCTAAATAAAAAGTAGTATAATGATTACGTTATTTATAGAGATAAGAAAGGATGATTATAGATGGCTTATAATTTTACAGAAGTTGAAAAAAAATGGCAAGAATATTGGGATAAACATGAATCTTTTAAAGCTATTACAGGCGATAAAAAAGACCCATATTATATATTAGTTGAATTTCCTTACCCTTCTGGTGCTGGTCTTCATGTTGGACATGTAAGAAGTTATACAGCGCAAGATGCACTTGCTAGAATGAAAAGAATGCAAGGTTATAATGTTTTATATCCAATGGGTTGGGATGCTTTTGGTGCTCCTGCTGAGCAATATGCAATTAAAAATCATATTCACCCAAAAGAAGCCGTTAAACAAAATATTCATACATTTAAGGGTCAAATGAAAAATTTAGGTTTCTCTTTTGACTGGTCAAGAGAATTTTCTACAACAGACCCTGAATATTATAAATGGACTCAATGGCAATTTTTACAATTTTACAAACATGGTATGGCTTACAAGGATACTATACCTGTTAACTGGTGCCCTAATTGTAAAACAGTTTTATCTAATGAAGATGCTGCTGGCGGAGTTTGTGAAAGATGTGGAAGCCCTGTTGAACAAAGAGAAAAATCTCAATGGATGCTTAGAATGAGCGATTATTCAGAAGATTTATTAAAAGGTCTAGATGATACAAACTTTGCTCCTAGAGTAAAACTTGGACAAATTAACTGGATTGGTAAATCTACTGGTGTTGAACTTGATGTTAAAATTGCAGGTGGTGGAAGTTTTTCTATTTTCACAACTTGTATTGAAACTGTATATGGTATTACATTCTTTGTTATTGCTCCAGACGGAAAATTAATTAAAGAATTAATGCCAAGAGTTACAAATAAAGAAGAAGTCGAAGCTTACATTGCAGAAACTGCTAAAAAATCTAGCATGGATAGAACAGAATTAAATAAAGGTAAAACAGGTTGCAAAGTTGAAGGTGTTATGGCTATTAACCCTATCAATGGCAAAGAGGTTCCTATTTTCTTAGGAGATTTCGTTTTAGGAGATTATGGTACTGGTGCTGTTATGGCTGTTCCTTCTCATGACCAAAGAGATTTTGAATATGCTAAAGAACATAACCTAGATATGATTCAAGTTATAGACGGTAGAGAAACTGAAAGCTCTGCTTTTGAAAAACAAGATTATTTAGGTAAAGGATGTAGGTTAATAAATTCTGAAGAATTTACTGGTTTAACAGTTGAAGAAGCTAAAGTTGCTATTACTGATAAATTAGTTAACATGGGAATTGCAAGAAAAGTAAATAATTATAAAATGAGAGATTGGATTTTCTCTCGTCAAAGATTCTGGGGAGAGCCTATTCCAATGATTTATTGTGAAAAATGTGGATGGAAGCCTATGGCAGAAGAAGATTTACCTTTACTTCTTCCAGATGTTGCAGAATATGAACCTACTGAAAATGGAGAAAGTCCTCTTGCAAACATTACTTCTTGGGTTAATACAACTTGTCCATGTTGTGGTGGACCTGCAAAAAGAGAAACAGATACAATGCCTAACTGGGCAGGTTCTAGCTGGTATTTCTTAAGATTTATGGATGCTCATAATGATAAAGAATTTGCATCTATGGATGCTATGAAATATTGGAGAAGAGTTGACTGGTACAATGGTGGTATGGAGCATACTGCTCGTCACCTACTTTATGCAAGATTTTGGGTTCAATTCCTTTACAATATAGGCTTAGTTCCTAATAAAGAAATGATTTGGACTAGAGTTAGTCATGGTATGGTTTTAGGTTCAAACAATGAAAAAATGAGTAAGTCTAAAGGAAATGTTATTAACCCTGATGATATAGTTAGAGAATATGGTGCAGATACTTTAAGACTTTATGAAATGTTTATGGGTGACTATACGCAAGACGCTCCTTGGAGCACAGATTCTTTAAAAGGATGTAAACGTTTTATAGATAAAATTATTCGTTTGAAAGATAAAGTTGTAGATGGGGAAAATTATTCTCCAAAACTAGAATCTTTAATTCATAAGACTATTAAAAAGATACAAACAGACTTAACCACTATGGCATACAATACAGCAGTATCTAGTTTAATGATTTTAGCAAATAGCTATGATGACCAAGAAAATATAACTAAAGCAGATTATAAATTATTATTAACATTGTTAAACCCTATCGCACCACATGTTACAGAAGAGCTAAACGAAGAGTTAGGATTTAAACCTATTTGTGAATCTGCTTGGCCTGTATATGACGAAGCAAAAACAATTGATAATGAAATTGAACTTCCTGTACAATTTAATGGTAAATTAAAAGCTACAGTTACTGTTCCTATGAACGCAGATGAGGAAATTGTAAAAGATATAATCCACAAAAATGAAACAATATGTGGATTACTTGAAGGAAAAACAATTGTTAAAGAAATTTATGTTAAAAATAAAATTTATAATATTGTTGTAAGATAAAAGAAAACCTAGATAAGAGTATTACTCCTATCTAGGTTTTTAGTTAGCAATTACTAATTAACAAATATCCTCACCATAATATTTATTAATTGCCTGATTGATTTCTTCTGTAGCGCGAATTGCTTCTGCTCTAGCTGCTTCTGCCCATGTCTCTTCAGAATACTTTTCTTTCCAGCAATCTTTTTTGTATGCATTCATAATTCCTCTTGAAGAGTTTACAATAGCACCAATTCCGCGATCACTATCAAAATTTACAGCTACATCATCTGCTGTTGCTCCCTGTGCTCCATATCCAGGTACCAAGAAAAAAGTACACCCCATTTGTTCAACCAATTCTTTAGCTTGCTCTGGATGAGTTGCTCCTACTACCGCACCTACCATCGGGTAATTCTGTTGCAAATGTCCTATAGAGTTTTCAGGATCAACCTCTTCTGCCCATTCAAGCACCAAGTCTGCTACTGCTTCATAAACGTATCTTCCGTCCGCAAGTTCCAAGTCCTGAATTTCTGCTGAAGATTTGTTAGAAGTTTTAACAAGAACAAATACGCCCTTTCCATTTTCCTTTGCCAACTTTAAGAACGGCATTACTCCATCTGTTCCAAAGTAAGGGTTAATGGTAATTGCATCAAAAGGCATACCTGCTGATAAAAACGCCTGTGCATATGCTTCCGAAGTAGAACCTATATCTGCCCGCTTAAGGTCCCCAATAACAAACAAGCCCTTTTCTCTTGCATAGAAAGCAACCTCTAAATACAGGTCCTCCAGATGCTCTCTTTCAAAGAATGCGCTGTTAATCTTAATTGCAGGAACAATATCTGCCACAGCATCAATGTACTTCTCGCAGTACTTATAGATGATCTGTGAAAAGTCTTCCATGTTCTCTTCACCTTTTTCATCGTCCCAGCCAAACTCTTTCTTAAATGCATCCGGAATATCTTCCCATTTGACATCTAAGCCTGCACATATCCGGCTGTTTTTTTCAACAATCAAATCATTTAATACCTGCATTGCATTTTTTTCCATGTTTTCTCCTTTTCTAGTTCATTTGAACTTTGAAATCTCTGTTTTTAGTTACGTTAACTATTATATAATATTTTCTTTATATTTTCAAGCTATACAAAAAAATAACCCCGTTATTTTTATTTATTCTTGGGGTTATTCTTTTTATTTTATTCTTTTATTATTTTTTCTATAGAATCTTCTCTCATTTGTTTTATTATTTTACAGCTATTATCTAATTTTTCTTGTTCTTGTTCATTTAAATCTAACTCTAAAAGTTCTCTTACACCATTCTCATTTATAATTGCTGGAACTCCTATATATACATCATCTTGCCCATATTTTCCGTTTTCTAAGTAAGTTGATACTGTAAGCACAGAGTTTTCATTATCTAATATTGCTCTTACTAATCTATTTAAAGACATTCCTATTCCATAGTATGTTGCTTTTTTTCTTTCAATTATTTCATAAGCTGCATTTACAACATTTTTATGAATTTTATCTAAATCTTCCATAGGATGATTTCCGTCTTTCATAATATCTATTATACTTTTGCATCCTACATATGCATGTTTCCATGGAACAAAAGATGAATCTCCATGTTCTCCCATTATATATGCATGAACATTTTTACTAGATACTTTTAAGTAATCTGCTATCATGTAACGAAGTCTTGCTGTATCTAATACAGTACCAGATCCAATTACTTTATTTTTAGGTAAGCCTGATACCTTATATACAACATATGCCATTAAATCTACTGGATTACTTGCTACTATAATAACTCCATTGAATCCACTAGCCATAATATTTTTTGTAATATCTTTTACTATTTTTGTGTTTACCTCCGCAAGTTCTAGTCTTGTTTGACCTCCTTGTTTTTGTGCCACACCCGCTGTAATTACTACTATTTCAGCATCTTTACATTCATCATAATCTCCAGCTTTTATAACCATTTTTTGTGGTGCAAAAGGAAGTCCATGAGATAAGTCCATTTCTTCTCCTATTGTTTTTTCTTTATCAATATCTATTAAAATGAGCTCTTCTATTCCACCTCTGTTTAACATTGAGTATGCCATACTCATTCCTACAAAACCTGTTCCTACTAAAACTATTTTTCCTTTTTTCATATATACTTTACTTCCTTTCTTTTGAATTTCTATTATATTATACCACTAATTTTAAATATATAACAAAAAATACAACCTAATTTTTAAATTAAGTTGTATTTTCTATTTTAATTATATACATAGTTTAATATTTGAGAAGTATATACTGGTTCATCCTCTTGAATTGCTTGTTTTCTAAAGAATGGTGCAAATATACTAACTCTCTCTCTTTTAGCCATTTCTTTTTCTAATTTTTCCTCATAAGCATAAATCTTATAATTTAATTCTCTTATTTCTCTGTCTTTTTCTTCTAGTTCCTTCATATATGAATTTCTTTCTTCTAATAAAGTACTAATTGCATGTTTATTTTCTTTTTGATACATCTTGTAAATTTGCGTTTTTATCTCTTCTAATTGATTTTCATTTTGAGCCTTTATTTCTTCTATTTTTTCTTCTATAATTCCTTGTGCTTGTATTATTCTTCTTTCAGATTCTTTTTGTCCCATTTTTATGCTATTTTCCATACTTGCATGTGAATCTAATAATGTTTCTTGTACCTTATTTTGTCCTTTTAAAATTTCTTGTGCTATTTCTGTATTGTCATTTAATTGTATACTATCTATTTTTTCTGCTAATATATTTTGAGTTTCTACTATTTTTTCTTCATATTTTCTTTGCCCTGCTTCAATATTTTTTTCTATGTTTTGATATCTATTTGCTAATTCTTCTTTTAATTTTTCTTGCCCTTCTAATATTTCGCTAGAATTATTTTCCAAACTATTATTTTTTTGCAACATCTTTTCAAAAGCATTGTTTTGAGCTTCTACCATTCTTTTTTCTGCATCTAATTGAGCTTTTACTAATTTACTTGTTAATTTTTCGTTATTTTGTCTTATCTCATCAACTTTTCTCATAACATTATTGTTATTTTGCGCTACATTATCAAAAATAAAATTTAAATTTTTAGAGCTTATATCTATTTTTTCACTCATTTCATTAAATTTATCTTCTAATTTATTTTCTATTCCATTTTCATCTTGTTTCTTTCTAGTTATTACTCTGCTTATTTTATAAAGTTGATTTGCTTTTTCCTTATTTGTTGCATAGTTATATGTGCATTCTTTTTGATCTGCTAGACTTTTCTTAGCAGATTGTAACAATTCTTTTACTTTTTCACTTTGTTTTTCATACGCTTCATTGATACTGTTATTTATTTTTTCTTTATCTATATTATTCATAATAACACCACCTATCTCTATTTTAGCATGTTTTTGTCGTTTTTGCAACCTTTTATGTAAATTTTGTAATTCAATTGTAATAAAACTTTAACATATCTGTTATTAACTCTTTGCATTATTTCCTTTATAATATGTAGTACAATAACAAACTAAGGAGAAAATATAGAATTATGAATATAGAAAATGAACTAAAAAAAGACGGAATAACAGTTATAAAACAATTAGATAAACTTAGTACTACTTTAGTAGCTAAGTTTGTTGCCGAGAAATTTATTTCTTTTTTTCCATTTTCTCGCTTTCATTATTCTGATTTATTTTCAAAAATATCTAGCATAAAAATGTATATTGCTGATATGCCAGAAGGAATGTCTGAAGCAAATTATTTTTATAAAAATTCTAGCATCTACTTTAAAAATGGTTTATCTATGGAAGAAATGAAAGAATTAACTATTCATGAATTTATTCATCATTTCCAAGAAATTAAAGATGAAAAAGGTAACCTATATCGTCTAGGCTTATGTGATTTTACTGGAATTAAAATACATGGAATGGCTTTGAACGAAGCTGCTGTACAACTTATTTCTTCTAAAATATTAAAGAAAGAAGAAGATACTGTTAAATATTATGGAATTGAATTTACTACTTCTACTCCATCTTATTACCCACTTCTTTGTAATTTAATTAGTCAAATGGCTTACATTGTAGGTGAAGTTGTATTATTTGATAGTACTCTTTATAGTAACGATAGATTTAAAAATGCATTCATTCGTTTAACTTCAGATTCTACATTTCGTCAAGTTGAAAAAGGATTTGATAAAATCTTAAAAGCGGAAGAAAAAATTATATTAGCAACAGCACGTCTTCAAAAAGATGACTTAAATGAAAGAGAAATTGCAAAGGTATCTAGCCAAATTGGAATATGCAAAAAAGTAATACAAGATACTTTTATTAAAACACAAAACAAAATCTTTACATCTTACTTTAATAAAAGTTTACAAAATTTATATTCTGTGCAAGATATTGAAGATTACAGAAAAAAATTGTATTGCTACAAAGATTTATTAGGCTCTACAGATAATTATACTTATTTTAATGATTATTATATTTATTTAATGTCTAAATTAGATGAAGTATACGAATCTATTACAGGTTCTATCTCCCTTGTTCCATACAAAAGAAGTATTGTTCAAGTTATACTTTCTAAACTTAGCAAAGTATTTGGTAGAGAACCAGATTTTCAAAGAATTTCACAATAAAAAAATCAAGAGTTTTTCTCTTGATTTTTTAATTGACATTTTTTATTACTTCAGCAACATTTCTTCCAATTCTTGCTGCCCATGCTACAGTTGCTTTTGTTCCTATTACGTCTCCTCCTGCATAAATATTTTCTATATTTGTTTTGTAGTTTTCATCTACTTTTATATATCCTTTTTCATTTAGTTCTATTCCTTGTTCTTTAAGAATATTCTCTTCTGTTTTTGAACCTATCGCCATTATTACATAGTCCATATCAAGTAAGTAATTGCTTCCTTCTATATCTACTGGACTTGGTCTTTTTCCTTCTTCTTTTTGTACAAGTTCAGTTTTTATACATTCTATTTTTCCAACTCTTTTTTCGTTATCTTTTGGAATAATTTTTACTATATTGTTTTGAAATAGAAACTCTATTTTTTCCTCTTTTGCTTCTTCTATTTCTTTTTTTTCTGCCGGCATTTGTTCTTCTGCTCTTCTATATATTACATATGTTTCTTTTGCTCCTAATCTTTTTATAGTTCTTGCCGCATCCATTGCCACATTTCCGCCACCAATTACTGCTACTTTTTTATCTTTAAAGTCTGGAAAAACTTTATTTTCTAGAAGTTCATTTGCTCCGTATACTCCTTCTAGCTTTTCTCCTTCTATATTCATTTTTGAAGATATGTTACTTCCTATTGCTAAAAATACTGCATCATAATTATTTGATAATTCTTGCAAATTAAAATCTTTTCTTAACTCTTTATTAGTTTCTACTTTTATTCCTGGAATTGATGTTATTTTGTTTATTGTTTTCTCTAATATATCTCTTGGAAGTCTAAACTCTGGTATTCCATATGCTAAAATTCCCCCGCAATTTTTCGTGCTTTTCATATATTGTAACATCATATCCCTCTAATGCTAAAAAAGCACTACATGTAAGACCTGCTGGTCCTCCTCCTACAACTGCTACTTTTTTATTTTTCTTTTCTATTTTTTCTTTTTTAAATGGATAATTGTTTTCTAGTGCTACTTTTCCAACATAAGCCTCTAATTCTCCAATTGATGTTGGCTTACCTTTAAATTTTCTAACACAGTTTCCTTCACATTGGCTATTATGTGGGCATATCAATCCACAAATTGGACTAAGTACTGTGGATTTAGTTAATACTTGATATGCATCTTCAAACTTTTCTTCTTTTATATATGATATAAACGCTGGTATATCATTTTCTAATGGACATCCCTTTTGACATGGCTTTGATATACAATTTAAGCAATATTCTGCTTTGCTTTTTATTTCTTCCATAGTTACCTCAATTCTTCCTCTTTTTTTCTAATCTCTTTTAAGTCATTCCAAAATTCTATTTTTTTGTTCTCATCTCTTAGAAGTGCTGCTGGATGCCATGTTGGCATATAATATATTCCTTTTTGTTCTATCCATTTTCCACGCATTGCTGTTATTGAATATTCTTTTCCTAAAATATTTTTTAAAGCTGTAGAACCTAATAATACTATAATTTTAGGCTTTACTAATATTACTTGATTTCGTAAATAATTTAAGCATGCTTCTGCTTCATCTTGTTCTGGAACTCTATTTGAAGGTGGCCTACATTTTACTATGTTAGCAATATATAGTTCTTTTCTTTTTATTCCTAGTCCTGTTAATGCTTTATTCATAAGTTGACCTGCTTTTCCTACAAATGGTTCTCCTTGTTTATCTTCGTCTGCCCCCGGTCCTTCACCTATCATCATAATATCCGCTTCTTTATTACCTACTCCAAATACTATGTTAGTTCTATTTGTGCATAATTTACATTTATTACAATTGACTATTGATTGTTCTAATTCTTCCCAATTATCGTACATTTTTGCTCCTTATTTAACACATTCTTCTAATAATTCTATTTTTATATCTTTTGTTGTATCTATTCTAGCTTTTGTTCCAATTGGTATAACAGTTTTCTTTTCTATATGTCCAAAATTATTTGATTTTATAATTGGAAAATTTATTTCTTCATCTTCTAAAACGTCTAATACTATTTTTTCTAATTGAATATTACTTTCATGTTGATAATTTCCAATCCATAATCCCTTTATTTGTTCAAACACACCATTTTGTTTCATATAATATAAAAAACTATTTACTACTGCTGGTTCTGTTTCCATTCCTAGTTCTTCTAAAAATAATATTTTGTCTTTAAAAGATATAGAGTATTTTCCACAAACTAGCCCTCTTGTCAAAAATAAATTTCCTCCAACTAGTTCTCCTTCTGCTATACCTTTCCTAATTGTTTTATAGCCTGTTTCTTCCTTTCCAAACTCTAAACTACAATTTAAAAATCTATTAATTGCTTCTTTGTAGCTATAATCTGTTTCATCTGTTGCAATTGTTTTAAAATTCGTTCCACTAAATGTTACTAAACCTGTCCTTGCATTAATTATATTTGTAAGTGATGTAATGTCACTATACCCGCATATTATTTTAGGGTTTTGTTTTATTAATTCAAAATTTAAGTATTCAAAAACTGAATTTGAATTATTTCCACCTTTAGCACACCATATCATTTTTACATTTTTATTTCTAAACATTTCATTTATATCTTCTGCCTTTTCTCTAGCAGTAGCAGTGTATCCATTTGTATTTGAAAATAAATTTTTAGAAAATATTACTTTAAATCCTGATTTTTCAACTATTTCTTTTGCCTTCTTTATTTCTTCAATATTATCATTTGTAACAGGATCTGATGGTGCAACAACACCTATAGTATCACCTTTTTTTAGTTTTTCTGGTATTATCATTTTTCCTCCTTGTTTTTTGTTATTTGAAACATATATTTAAGTAAACTTTATTTACACTAAAAACTTCAATTTTCCTTATGCTTCTCTTTTCCAATAAAACAAATATTGTTGTGCTATTCCTGCTAAATTACCAAATTTCTCATAAGCAATTTTTTCTATTTCTTCTTTTTTGACCTTTGTTTCATCTGGATTTTTAATGTATAGTTCGTTCATAACTCTTCTTACCCATACATCTATAGGGAATGCTTCCCATCTTTTTAATGTAGAAAATAGTAATATGCAATCTGCTACTTTTGGTCCTACCCCTGGAAGTGTAAGTAGTGTATTCCTTACTTTGTTAAAGTCTTTCTCATTTTTTAATTGTTCTAAATCTACTTCTTTATTTTTTATCATTTTAGTAGTTTCATATACTCTAACATCTCTAAATCCTAAACCTAGTGCTCTTAAATCTTCTACACTTGCTTTTGAAAGTTCATCTATTGTTGGAAAAGTATAATACTCTTTTCCTTCAAATATAATTTTCTTTCCATATCTTTCTGACATTCTATCTATTATTCCTTTTATTCTTGGAATATTATTGTTTGCAGATATTATAAATGATATTATAGTTTCCCATAAGTCTTGATTTAGAATTCGTATTCCTTTTCCATAAGATATACTTTTTTGCATATTTTCATCTATTTTAGAAAGTTTATCTTTTATTTGTTCATAATCTCTATTTAAATCAAAATAATTTACAACTAATTCTTCTAAATTGTCTTGTCCTACTGATTTTATATGAATTTCATTATCTACTTTTTTTACATTTATTACATTGTTTCCTATTACTCCTGTGTAGCTTTCATCTTCTTGCTTATTAAAACGAAAACATTGCCCACATTCAAAAATGTCTTTTAATTCAAAGGTATTGCAATTTTTTATAATATATTTTTGTTCTTTCATTTTTACCTCTCTCCTAGTTTCAATATTATCATATTTACTGTATTTTTTCAATTATCGAGGTGTTTCTTCCAGATAGTTCCTTTTCTGCTCTATATGAATGTATATAATCTTTATTACATACTGTACAAATGTTGCTTTGCACAATGTTTTCTTTTTTTAAACCTATTTCTTTTAGCAATTTTTCATTGATGTAATTAGTATCTACAAAATATTTTCCTTCTTCTTTTCCTTTTTGTATAAATTTTTCTGGACTTGCTAAATAAGAAAATGTATCTTCAAAAATCTCCTTTACATCTTCACTTACTTCAAAATGACATTTTCCTATTGCTGGACCTATACATGCTATTATATCTTTTGGATTGCATCCATACTCTTCTATCATTTTTTCTACGCCTTTTTGTCCTATTTTTTGCACTGTTCCACGCCAACCTGAATGTATATTTCCTATTACATTTTTTACTTTATCATATAAAAAAATTGGTGTGCAATCTGCAAAACGAAGTGATAAAGAAATTCCACTTTTGTCTGTTACTAATCCATCTATATTAGTATGAATTTCTCCTTTTTCTTTTACACATTCCACTATATCACTATGTGCTTGATGTTCTATTTTAGTAAATCCGTCTTCATTTAAATTTAGTGCTTTATATAAGGAAGAATAGTTATCTCCTATTACTTCCTTATAATTATTGTTATTTCCTTTTAAAGTATAACAATGTGTAATTTTATCTTCATATTCTAGCAATTTTCTAAATTGTAGATATTCTATATCTCCGCTTCTTTACATACTTCATTGTATCATTTGATAAATCTATCATTTCTCTTTTTCCTTTCTGATACTTTCTAAAATTTCCTCTTTTTTTAGATTTTCAATATACCTATAAGAGCAATTATTATTTTCTTTAAAATTGCAAATTTGTTTATATTCGCAATAATCGCATGGTGTTTTTTTATTTTTCTTTTGATAATATGGTTTTATTTCTATATTTCCACTTAAAATTTCCTTTGAAATTTGTTTTATTATATCTTTAGTGTATTTTCTTAAGTCTTCAAATTGTTCTTTTGTTATAGTATTAGATTTTGACTTATTTATATTTCCTTCTTTATCTAAATATACTGGAACGACTTTAGAATAGCCTGCCTCTAAAGATTTATCCATCATTTTAACAATATTTATATCTGCTAAAACAAATCCATTCATTTTAAATTGTTTTTTAAGTTCTTCTTCTATTTTTTCTTTATCTATCTTTTTATCTACTTTTAAAATAGGATCTATTAAATTATAATATAGCACCCCAGCTGGCATTACATCTTCTATTTCACATGCTGCATCTAAATAAGTTAATAGCTGTATTTGTATTCCTGCTACTACTTGGTTTAAATCTATGTTTTTTACAGAAGACTTATAATCTATTATTCGAAGATATTTTCCATTTTCAGTTTTGGCTAAATCTACTCTATCTATCTTCCCTGTTATTTCTACTTTTTTGCCATCTTCTAATGGAATTGTTATAGGACTATATTCTTTTCCTTTTTTGAACTCTAACTCGTTTGCAAATACTTGAAAATCACTATTTTTTAGTTCATTTATAATGTATTTCATAGATGTGAAAATAACTCTTTTTAATTTTAATGTTAATATTTTAAATTTGTCACTACTTCCAAAAATATAGTATTTTGCAAAACTTAATTTTTCTTCTATAATTTCCTCTATTATGCTTTTTATCTGTTCTTCTTCTAAGCTTTTTACGTCTAATTCTTTTTCTCTTATTGTATGGAAAAATGAATCTATTACTTCATGCATGAAAGTTCCTGTGTCTATTGATTGTAGTTTATATTCTTCTGGCTTTTTTAATTTTAATCCATATTCTAAATAATAAGAAAATGGACAAGATTTATATTTTTCTAGTTTAGATATACTTGTTACTAGTGTATTTCCATATAATTTATTTATATTTTCTTTTGTTATTTTTTCTATACTATTTTTGTTATTTAATGCTTCTTTTGCTTTTGCTAGTTTTTGCTTCCAAGTAGTACTTTCTTCAAAGTATTTTTCTACTGCCTTCCAATAGTCTGGCAAATTTTTTTCTCCATTTTGTCTTATCATTTCTATTAATTCTTCAAAAGTATTGCTTTCATTTACTATTGTGAATTTTTTTTCTACAAGCTCACTATCTTCTTTTAGATTTACAAATATTTTTTTTAATTTAGTAATATATGTAGAAGGTCTTAATGCTGCACCTTCGCTATCTGAAGATGGGTAAGAAAAGAAAAGTTTTTCCTTTGCTATTGTTAATGCTTTATATATGTTTAAATTGTCTTGATATAAATTTTCAATAGTTCCTTTTGCAAGTTCAATTCCTTTTTCTTTTAAATTGTCTCTGTCTTTGTCATTTAAGAAGCCTTCTTGTTTTTGTATTGTAGGAAATACTCCATCATTTACACCAACTATAAATACTGCTTTTACTTCATGTGTTCTTGTTCTGTCTAAATCTCCTACTATAACTTGGTCTTGTGATTGTGGAATTCTTCCAAGTCCCGTTTGAGATAATCCCATTTTTAGTAACTCTCTATATTTTTCAAATGAGACTTTTTCACTTTCAAATAGCTCTCCCATTTCTTCTAATACAGAGATTACCACATTCCATGCTAATTCTTGTTCTTTTGCTAAATCTAATTTTCCTTCTTCTTCTAATTTATTTTGTTTTAACTCTATTTTTTCTCTAATATTATTTTGCTCTAAAAACTCATATAGCTTAATATTCATTTGCTCTACAGTTTTTATTTGACTTAAATTTTCTTTTAATTTAACTAAAGGTTCAACTACTTTATTTCTAATTATTCTCATCCTTTGGGCTATTTTCTTTTTATCTTCTGTATCTTCTCCAAAATTCCACTCATTTTTATACCATTTTGAGCCTTTTATTCCCCATTTTTTTGTATAGTTTTCAAATTCATATATTTCGTTTTCATCTATATCTGTAAAGCCTGTTTTTATATACTCTATTACCGCTTCATATGCCCAATTACTTGAATACACTTCTAGGATAGCTAATATATACTTTGCAAACTCATTTTGGCTTAATTCCTTCTTCTCGTCCATAAAAAGAGGTATGTTGTAAGATGCAAATATTGCTTTGCACAAACTTGAATATATTTCTACCTGTTTTGTCATTACAATAATGTCTTTGTATCTATAATTATTTTGTTTTACCAATTTTATTATTTGCTTTGCTACTTCTTCTATTTCTGAATATGGATTTTTTGCTAAAAATATTGATATATTGTTTACTTCTCCATTATAAGTTTTGTATGGTATTGCTTGAATATTTTGTTCTAAATGTAATAGTTCTTTATTTTCAAATCTATATGGTGTATTTAAAAATACTGTTTTTTCACATTCTATTTCATTTTCTCTTGCTATAAATAATAGCTTATCTGCTGTTTGTTTATTTGGATGGAAAATGTCTTTTTCCATGTTTGTTTGCATATCTAAATTGTCTGTAGTAATCGTTACATTTACTTGTTTTGCAACTTTTAGTAGCTCGCCTATTACTCTGTATTCTTGTTTTGTAAATCCACTAAATTCATCTATATAAAATATGTCATTTTTAAACAGATTACTTTCTTCTAGCTTTTTGGCTAAAATGTCTAGACTATCTGTTTCTTCTATATATTTACCTTTTAATTTTTCTTCTTGTTTTTCATATATTGTAATAATGTCTTTCAATTTTTCTTGTAAATATCTATTTTCTAACTCTTCATTTGTCTTTTTTAGAATATCTAAAGATACTGTATGCTTTTTAAGTTCAGTTAATTGAGTTTGGATTAATTCTACATTTTGAGATGTTTTTCCCAGAAAAGTAAGGTTGTTTTTTTGATTTTCTAGCACATCATAAATAAGCATGGCTCGTCCTGCTTTAGAAAGATTCTTTTTAGTAATTCCTCCAACTTCTCCTAAAACTCTATAAGCCATACGTGCAAAAGAAAGTACCTCTGCTTTTATAGTACTTTTTTGTTCTAATTTTTCTAATAATTTTTTTTCTGCTGTAAATGAATATTGTTCAGGAGTTATAACATATATTTTGCTTTCATTATTAATATTATTTTTTATTTCTTCGTAACAAAATTCACTTTTTCCAGTTCCAGCTCTACCACAAATTAATCTTAAACTCATCTTTTATTCCTTTTTGTTATTTATGCTCAAAAAGCACCAGATACTTTTGAGATAACTTTATTATTTACCGACATTTTATCACACATTACTATTGCTTTCAAGTATTAATAGGACGCTCATTACTAACAATAAAAATGCAAATACGTACACTTCTTTGTTTATTATTTCTTATTATTTTTGATTAAATTTATTGAGAATTTTGTGTATATTTTTTTATTTATTACATAAATTATTCTATAACGTTTTTCAGAAAGGACTATAAAAATGAACTTAAAAACTTCATTATTTAATAAAATTAAAGATTTCATTTATTCCCCAAATTTAACAGATATAAATGTATATTCTAAACCATATCTAAATTCTGTTATAAAACCTTACTTTTCTTCTGAGAAAAGTAATTATGGTAGTATATGTATTGATTTTAATAAACTAAATGATATTAATACTCGCTATGGTTTTGAAACTGGTGATAAAGTCATCTATTATACTCTTTATTTAATAAAATCTGTTTTACCTTCTAATGCTACTTGCTCACGAATAGGAGGAGACGAGTTTGTTTTTATTATAGAAAACTGCTCTCCTACTGATGTTCAATCTTATGTAGAAAAAATATACAATGTTATAAAAAAGCACAACAAATCAATTTTATTTAGTGGTGTTACTGCTTATGGCGTGCATAGTAGTGAAATAGATAATCTTCAAGATATGATTAATTATTCTGATGTAAAAATTACTGAAATAAAAAATAATTGCAAAGATTCAACTTGTTCAAACTGGACAATTTTAGAACAAAAAT
Organism: uncultured Clostridium sp.; assembly: GCA_900553405.1. Lineage (GTDB taxonomy): Bacteria > Bacillota > Clostridia > TANB77 > CAG-508 > UMGS1663. Next base: position 35,162 of record USDF01000008.1, read on the forward strand.
TAAATAAAAATTTAGATTATTTTTTTAATAATCTTCGTTTATATAAAAAACCTATAAATATTAATTTTTTAAGAAAATTGTATCTTCATTCTATTTCTTCTTGTAAAACTTTATTGGAATCTGATTTTTCTAAATCAGTTCTCGAAGATAATACAAATGCTGATAGAAATGCTATAAATTGTTTCAATGAAGCTGAAGTTGAAGAATTATATAATTTATTTAAATCTAAAAAATTTGCAAAAGATGAAATTGATAAAGTTGAAACCTCTAGTTATATTTGCTTATTAGATAAATTAATTCGTGACCCTATTACTGGTAACTTTACAAATGAATATTTTTCAAAATATGTAATTCCTAAGAATAACTTTAAAATTAAATATTTTTCAATGCCTTTTGTAAAATTATATAACACTATTTTTTCTCATGAAAGTACAGATATGCGTTTTAAAGATATTTCCAAAAAGCTTATTAGTTATTTGGAAAATGAACAACATATTCATTTTGAAGAAAATTGTTTTTTAGATACTCCTGGTAATTATTTCATTTCTTTAGGTGGTGGAAGTTATATTCTTGCACTAACTGAAGATACAGCTATAGATAATTTAGGCATAAATGAATATGTTAAATCTATTTCTAGTGACGGTCAACACTTAGAGGATATTATGACATTAGTTTGCAGTAAAGATTTTCATTATGTTGATTCAAAAAATTATAATTCAATATTAGAAAAACTTTCTTGTGAGTGCAAAGATTTAAAAGATGAATATAAACTTTCTATTTTAGAAAATACTTGTATTGAAGATGCTTTAAGTAATATCATTTATGATTCTGCAGAATATTACAAAGAAAATATTCCAAATAGTGAAGATATTAAACAAAAAACTAAATTTTTAAATCTTCTTTCTCAAACTATGCTTAATATTTCTGATCGTTTAAATAAAGAAAATAATAGATATTTTGAAAGATAAATATGACAATTACCCTAAAAGTACTAAGTACCTTTAGGGTAATTTTAGTATTCCCCAAAGGGACAGATTCACCTTTTGGATTTTTTAGTCGTTCGAGCTGAAAGCGAGTTACGAATAAAATATGCAGAGGCAACGTCCCAAATAGTGTCTCACATGGTACTTTTTTTAAATCCTTTTCCCCATGTTTCTCTTGCATTTGTTATTATAATAAATGCTTTTTTATCTATATTAACTGCTATAGATTTTATCTTTGCAATCTCATTTCTTGATCCTACACAAAGTAGCATCATTTTATCTTCATTTGTATACATTCCTTTAGCATATATTCCTGTGCTTCCTCTATCAACTTCTTTTCCAACTTTTTTTGCTATTTCTTCATATTTTTCTGATATAATAAACATCATTTTTGTAAAATTAACACCTTCAAAAATAATATCTATCATTTTCCCCATTAAGTAAATTGTTATTCCAGAATATAAACCTATTTCTATATTGTGAAAAAATATTACATTTAATGCTACTATAACTATATCTATAGATACAATTAATGAGCTCGTACTATAATGTGATTTATATGTTTTTATTATATAAGTTAATAAATCTGTTCCTCCTGTTGATGAATTGGATTTTAGTACAAGTCCCGTACCTATTCCCATTGCTATACCACCATATATGCATGCTAGAAATCTATCTTGTGTTATAGAAGGAATTTTATCTAATATATCTATAAAAATTGATAACATAGCTGTTCCTAATAGAGATTTTACAAAAAACTTTTTTCCTATTCTAAAAAAACTTATAATAAATAGTGGAATGTTTAAAACAAAAATTGTTGTTCCTAGTGGAATATTTAATAAGTAATAAGTAATAGTTGCAATTCCTGCAAATCCTCCTGAAGATAATTGATTCGGTAACAAGAAAAAAGAAGTTCCACTCGCCATTATTAAACATCCTACTACTAATAGAAATATTTCATAGGCATGCTTTTTAATTTGTAACTTCTTTCTTACTTTTTTATAATCCATAAAAAGTTTTATTCCTCTCTTTTTTATAATATAAAAGTTTTCTAGTTTTTTAAACTAATAATCTCCTTTTTATGAATTATGCTCTATTTTATTATATTTTATTCTTTTATAGTTTCTTTAGTTTTTATATTTTCTTGTAGTAAATCATCATATGTTTTTTCCACATTTATTTCAAATTTACCATTTTTAATATTTTCGTCTGTTTTTAACACAATGTCTACTTCATATATGTCTTTTAATTTTTTAATGTTTTCCTTTTTATGACCTATAATATTATTCACATCTTCTGGATTTGCTTTTATTTCAACTACTTTTACTTTTGTATTGTATTTTTTTATTTGAGAAACAATTGCATTGTACCAAAGTCTTCCTTCTACCAATTGTCTAAATGCTGGATGATATGGTCCCGCTACTACTTGACTTGTTTCTTCACTTGGATCTGTTATTTCTTCTGTATTTTGAAGACCTATTCTAATAATATTAATCTTCTTTTTGTTAAATAAATCTGCAATTTCTGCACATCTTTCTACTGCTTGTGTTACAGATAATGGTTCATATTCCCCTTTATTATAATCTTCTTCTAATTCTGTATCTTTAATTACTAAAACAGGATAAATTCTAACTATTTTTGGTTTTAATTTTATTAAGTCTTTTGCTGTATTTACTTCATCTAAAGCTGTACTTTCTGGTAATCCTACCATCATTTGATGTCCTAAATTAAATCCATAAAATCTAATTAATTTAGATGCTTTTTTTATATCTTCAAAAGTATGACCTCTTTTAGCTTTTGCTAATACGTAATTATTAGTAGATTGCACACCAAGTTCAATTGTTTTTACTTTATATTTTTTTAGTCTTTTCAAAATGTCTTTAGTAATATAATCTGGTCTTGTAGATATACGAATACTATCTACAACTCCTTTTTGTACATATTCATATGCTACTTCTAAAAGTTCATTTTGTATTTTTTCATCTATTGCTGTAAAGCTTCCTCCAAAAAATGCAATTTCTACTTTATTTTCTTTATCTTTAAAATTTGATAAATATTCATCTATAATTTTTCTTGCTTCTTCAGCTGTTACTTGTTTTTGCTTTCCTGTTATTTTAGTTTGATTACAAAATACGCATTTATTAGGGCAACCTAAATGAGGTACAAATATAGGTATAATATATTCTTTTTTCATTTATTTTCCCTCCCCTTCTTTGCTTTTTATCTCTTCTATTGCTTTTTTAGCAGCTTCCATTTGAGCAGATTTCTTTGTTTTTCCTATTCCTATTGTTAATGGCTTATCATTATATTTTATTTGTGCAGTAAATGTTTTATCATGATCTGGTCCTTCTTCTTTTATGATGTCATATTCTATTTTTACTTCGCCATGTTGTTGTAAAATTTCTTGTAATACTGTTTTATAATCTTTTTCTCCAACATGTTTGCTAGCTATTTCTATTTCGTCTTTTAAATTTTCTACAATAAATCTTTCTGCCTCTTCTAATCCGGCATCAAAATATAATGCTGCAATTACTGCTTCTACACTATCTGCCATAATAGCTGGTCTTACTTCTTTATTATTAGCTTTTTCACTTTTTCCTAGATATAAGAAATCACTAAAATTATGCTTTTTAGCTATTTTATATAAGCTATCTTCACATACAACTGTTGCTCTAACTTTAGTCATTTCTCCTTCTTTTAAGTTTGGAAAATTCTTGTATATATATTTACTTGAGATAAATTCTAAAATGCTATCTCCTAAAAACTCTAATTTTTCATTGCTTTCAGTATGTCTTTCAAAAGCATATGAAGTATGAGTTAATGCATTTATTAACAAATTTTTATCTTTGAATTTGTGTCCTATATTATTTTCTAATTTTACTAATTTCATATTTTTCACCTCCTAAATTCTCTTTTATTTTACAACACATTCTACTTATTTTCAACCTTTTTTGACTATTTGTAAATATAAAAAAAGAAAGGTATAATTTACCTTTCAATTTATAATTTGTAATTATTCTACATGATCTTTTATGTAGTCAACTACATCACCAACTGTAACTACTTTTTCTGCGTCTGCATCTGGGATTTCTGTATCAAATTCTTCTTCTAATGCCATTATTAATTCTACTATATCTAGTGAATCTGCTCCTAAATCATCTATGAAAGATGCTTCCATTGAAACTGCTGTTTCAGCTACACCTAATTGTTCTACAATAATTCCTTTTACTTTTTCAAATATTTCTTCTTGTGTCATTCCTTTACACCCCCTCTCAAGTGTTCTTCCATTTTTAATTACAATATTACAAGTTTATATAATTGTCAAGCATTATTTTTCAAATTCTTCTATCATTTTTTCTACTGCTTTATTTTTTACAAATTGTTCTGCTTGTTTTATAGTAAATTCAAACACTTTTGCATCACTACTTCCATGTGCTTTTACAACTGGTTTCTTTACCCCTAAGAATAATGCTCCACCATATTCTTTATAATCCATAGCTTTTTTCAAACTATTTATTGCAGGAAGTGCTGGTATTGCTCCTATTGTTGTAAATATATTTTTCTTAATGCTTTCTGATAGCGTTCTTTTTACTAATTTTCCTATACCTTCTACTGTTTTTAAAAATACATTTCCAGTATATCCATCTGCTATTAATATATCCAATTTTCCAGAAAAAGCGTCTCTTCCTTCTACATTTCCTACAAAGTTTATATCTAGCTCTTCTGCTTTTTCTTTTAACAATTGATAACTTTCTTTTACTAAATCATTTCCCTTTGTTTCTTCTGTTCCTATATTTAATAGTCCAACTGTTGGATGTTCTATTCCAAATGTATTTCTATTATATATAGTAGCCATTTGAGCAAATTGAAGTAAGTTTATAGGCTTACAATTTGTATTTGCTCCACAATCCATTAGCATAAGTCTTCCCTTATAAGATGGTAATATTCCTGCTATTGCTGGTCTATCTATTCCTTTTATTCTTCCTACAAGTAAAGTTGCTCCAGTTAAAAGTGCTCCTGAATTTCCTGCTGAGATAAACACATCTCCTTTTCCCTCTTTTAATAGTCTAAATCCTACCACCATAGATGAGTCCTTTTTATGTTTAATTGCTTGTGTTGGTATATCACACATTTCTATAGTTTCTGTTGTATGATAAATACTTAGTTTTGGTGATATATCTTTTATATCATTTTTTCCATAAAATTCTTTTATTTTATTATTTATAATATCTTTATTTCCTATTAAACATACTTCTGCTTCTATATCATTAATTGCCTTTACAGCACCTTTAATATTAGCATCTGGTGCATTG
>USDF01000009.1 GCA_900553405.1 uncultured Clostridium sp.
TTATATAAAAATAGAAGTTTCCTATAATATAAAAAAGTACTTCAAATTGAAGTACTTTCTTTATTGGTGCGCCATCGGGGGGTCGAACCCCGGACCTTCTGATTAAGAGTCAGCTGCTCTACCAACTGAGCTAATAGCGCTTATCAACAATGCTTATTATACGACTATTTCTTTTCTTTGTCAATAGTAAAATGACTCAAAAGGGACGTTTCTAAATGTTTCATAGAGTCCCTTTTGTTTCATTATTCTTTTTTTAATTTAATTCTTTTATTTGTTCTAATAAATCTGGATTTATTTTTTCTTCATTTGAATTATCCATAATTATTACTTCTTGAGTTTTACTTTTTCCCCTTTTTACAATTCTTTCTAAAGGGCTATATATATCACTAGATATTTGCTCTCTTGATACAACTATTCCATTGTATTTCACTATTTTATATGTTTCAGATTTTGCTCCATTTGCCCCATATTGCACAATTTCTTCTTCATCTTCTTTTAATGTAGAATCTTTTACATATTTTGTGCTGTAAGGTATTACTTCTGTTACTTTGCTCTCTATTACTACTTCATATTCTTTTTCTTCTTTAATTCCATAAATACTTGTAGTTACCACACCATTCTTAACTTCTGATGTTATCTTTATAGGGTAACTTCGTGTATTTTTAAAGCAAAAGTCAATTGTTCCCCAAGATACTGTTGCATCTCTTCCTGCTGTTACATATGATGTTAAAAATCTGTGATTACTTCTTGATGTAATTTCCAAATTAGCATAAAGTACAGAATTATATAATGTAGAAGATAGTTGGCAAATTCCACCACCTATTCCATCTACAACCTTTCCTCCGGCATATACAGCCGCTTCTTTATAACCTTTTGCTATAGTTCTTTCACCTACAACTTTATTGTATGAAAAAGTTTCTCCTGGTAAAATTATTGTTCCGTCTATTTTTTCAGAGGCTAATTTTAAATTAGTTATTCTATTTTGATTACTTGTATTATATGTAGTTGAGAATGTACCTAATATTTGAGGAAATGCTTCTTTTCCTAAATCATTTAAAGTTATTTCTGGTATTGTTATTTTCAAAGGTATTATATACTCTTCTTTTTGTTCTTCTAAAATATTTTTTGCCTCTTCTAAAGATATAGCAAAATCAACTCCATTTACATGTGAATGTACTTCTAATGGTTCTTGTGAAATATAAGCATTTTGTGCACCTTTTTTTATTTCACTATATATTTTTTCTATATCTATTTCTTCAGGTGTAATTTCATTTACTGGAATTATAATTTTTCTATTTTCTTCTTTTTTTATTACTTCATTTAATTGTTTTTTTAATTCTTCGCTATTTATTTGTATTCCTTTTTTACCTTTTTTAATAATTAAATTGTCTTCTTCTATATAGTAATTACTTTTTTGCAAAGCATCTGGTAATTTGCCATTAATTTCTTCTATTTTTTTATCTAATTTTTCATCATCTAATTGAATATTTAATTCTATTTTATTTTTAAATAATAAAGTAAACAATATTTCATAATTATCTTTTATAATATTTCCGGATTTTCCTATTTTGCATGCTTTTTTTATTAATTCATCTATATTTACAGAAGCATCAAATTGTTCTATTGTTATATTCTCTGATAATTCATTATAATTTAATTCAATATTACTTAAAGCTGTCTCTTTATACCATGTTTCTATTTTCTCTTTTGCTTCTTCCTGTGAAAGATTTGAAACATCTATATCTCCTATATAAACTCTATTTATTATTTTATTATTTCCCATATTTATTAAAGAAAAAATAACAGAAATAAACAACAAAAATAATAGTAATATTAATATTGTAAATATCACTTTTTTGTCTATTTTTTTAGTATTTCTATTTCTGTTTCTTGTATTTGATCTTCTAGACATATTTTCTCCTTTTCTCTTTTTAATATTATCATATAGAATTTGTTTTTACAATATTCCAAATATTACTTTTTTATTATTTTTTTCTTTATTTGTGGACATTTTTTGTTTTATTCTATATAATAATGTCAAATATCATTGAAAGAGGTAGATTTGCATGTTAGGAAGCATGATTACAAAAATTAGAAAAGACAAACATATTACAAAAATGGAACTTGCAAGACGTACAGGTATAAATATAGGACATATAACTCATATAGAAAAAGGTGAAAGAACCCCTAGTCATAAAACTTTAAAACTAATTGCGTCTGCTTTAGACGTTCCTTATCAAATTTTGTCATATCTATATGATGAAGAAAATAAAGAAGAATACAAAAGATGCAATATGATAAATCATCTTTCTTATGACTATGTATTAGCAGTTGATGATTTTTCAAATTTTATAAAATGTCCTTCTTCTGCTTCAAATGCATCTATTGCAATAAAAGTTCAAGATGACTCAATGGCACCTCTTTTAGAAAAAGATGATTATGCATTTTTAGAATTAAATATTCCTCTTGATAATAAAGATATTGGTTTATTTGAATATAACAATAATTTTATTATTAGAAGGTTTATTATTCGTAAAGATAAATTAGTTTTAAGAGCAGAAAATAAAAATTATAATGATATTGATTTAAATGAAGATGATGATTTTAAAATTATTGGAAAAATTATAAAAAATCAAGGTTAAATATTTTCTAATGTAGAATAACCTAAAAAACTATATAATTCCATATTTATATAGTAAAAATTACAATTAAAATTTTGAAAAATATTACAAATTTTTGTAAAAAACACTTGAATATTGTATTTTTTAATATTATAATGACAATGCAAAAGATAAAATTTAAGGAGAGATATACTAATGGAATTAGTTAAAAATATATTTTTTAATACAGATAAAATCGTTGAAGGAAGTAAGTTGAAAATTTCTTATGTCGGTTATTTATTTCAAAATGGTTCTGAAAAAGTTTATTTACACTATGGTTTTGGATTAAATTGGGATAATGTTTCTGAAATAGAAATGGAAAAAACTGAACTTGGCTTTCAATGTGAAATAGATATTTTAGCAGGAGAAACTTTAAATCTTTGCTTTAAAAATAATGCTAATGTTTGGGATAATAATTTTGGACAAAATTTTGTATTTCCTATAGAAGAAAATCAAGAACAAGAGGAAAGTGAAACTTCTTTAGTTTTAGCTGGAGAAAATGGAATGCAGATGCATAAAGGGCTAAGAAGATCTTATATTTGGAGTAAAAAAATAAAATTAGCAGTATATAAAATAATAAAATATTTTCCAAAAATAATCTCTGGAAATTATAAGAGAAAAATAAATGAAGAATAAAGCTAATCTGGATGTGTCTTTTCATATGATACTCCTTAAAAATAGAATTACGAAAAAATCGTAATTCTATTTTTTTATATATTCCATCCACCATTAATGCCTATTATTTGTCCTGTTGTATAATCATCTTCTATAAGCCATTTGACACATTTTGCAATTGTTTCTGGACTTCCTATTTTTCCAAGTGGTATTTCTTCTTCTATATTTGCTAATTCCTCATCTGATAAATATTTATTCATGTCTGTATCTATAATTCCTGGAGCTATGCTATTTACTCTTATGTTTGAAGGTCCCAATTCTTTTGCTAAAGATTTAGTCATTGCATCTACACCTGCTTTTGCTACACTATAATGTGTTTCGCAAGCTGCTCCTGTTATTCCCCATATAGAAGATATATTTATTATACATCCTTCTTTTTCATGTATCATATATGGTAATACTTCTTGTGTCATATAAAATACCGAATTTAAATTTACATTTAACATATTGTTCCAATCTTCGTCTGTAATATCTGTAAATAATCTTGTTTGAGATATACCTGCATTATTTATTAATACATCTATTTTTTCGAATTTGTTAATTGTAAATTCTATTAATTTTTTTACTTCTTCTCTTTTTGACACATCTGCTTTAAAAATTTCCACATTTTTTCCTTGTTTTGTGAATTCTTCTTGCATTTTTTTAGCAATTTCTTCGGATTTATTATAGTTTAATACTATATTATAATCTTCTTTTGCTAGCATTTTTACTATTGCTGCTCCTATTCCTCTAGATGCTCCTGTAACTATAATTGTTCTTTTCATTTTTACCACCTACGAATTATATTTTTTTCTTGATTTTCTACCTTTATTTAAATTTGCTCCTTTATATGTACTAGTTAATGAATGACAATTTGGACATAATAAAATTAAATTCTCTTCATCATTATTTTTATAATTTCCATCTTTATGTTCTATCTCTAATGGACTATGTTTTGTATATGGATTAATTTTATCCCATCCGCATATAGCGCATTTATTATTATATTTATTAAAAATATATGTTTTTATATATGAAGAAATCTGATATTCTCCTCTCATACCATCTACTTCTTTACTTTTCCATTTATATATATATTCTTTATATTGATTTTCCTTTTGACATTTTAAAGAACAATATTTATTTCTTTTGTTGATTTCTTTTCCGCAATTAATGCATTTCATAAAATCACCTTCTAAAAAAATACTCTTTAAATGCAAAAAACCAAGCAAGTAATGATACAAGCTTGATTTTAAGTATTGGAGCCACTTGCCCGAATCGAACGGGCGACCTACTGATTCATACTACCATAATTTTCATTACCACAAATGTGTTTGTAGTCTGGACTTTCTCTTTACCATAGCTCTTGCCTTAGGTACACCGTATAAAGTCTCTACACTTAGGAATTTCTTCCCTAGCTCGGGATTAACATATATTTAAAATACTTAGTCTTCCCCGAATTAGCGGTGTCCACTTTATTCGTTTCCAAATAAAGGTGCAAAATAGTTCAAAATAGAAATTTCTTTCTATCTATTCCACAAGTCAGTTGCTCTACCATCTGAGCTAAAGTGGCATATAAGGTATTGGTGACCCCTACGGGAATCGAACCCATGTCTCCGCCGTGAAAGGGCGATGTCTTAACCGCTTGACCAAGGGGCCTTATAATAATTTTGCCAAGGATTTAAGTAATTTTAAATCCTTGGTATTGGTGAGCCATCGCGGATTCGAACCGCGGACAACTTGATTAAAAGTCAAGTGCTCTACCACCTGAGCTAATGACCCAAGTAGAGTCGCATGTATTAGCGACTGCTTATATATATTACTATATATTTTTTAATTTGTCAATCAATTTCTGAAAATTTTGTTGTATTTTTGTAATTTTTTTGTATTTTTTATAAAAATTACTATTTATTTAACTCTTCAACTAATGATTCAACGTCTATTCCATGCACTGCACAAGCCTCTTCTAGAGTTTCTTCTTGTGATGCTGGGCATCCTAAACAATGCATACCTGCTGATAATAAAATTTCTGCTTTTTCTGGAGCTACTTCTAAAATTTCTCCTATTTTTGTATCTTTACTGAATTTCATAACAATTCCTCCTATTCATTTTTAAACATTCTTATCTTTATCATTTTTTGTCAAAATATAAGAACCTTTGTCATTTTACCACATATTTCAAAAAAAGTATAGACATTCTTTAAAAAATATTGTATTATGTCCACTACAAAGGAGAGTGATGTCTATTCAAAACTTAATATTTACTTTTTTCTTATTATTTATTATTAATTTTTTTATTACTTTTTATTCTATTTATACTTTTTTCGAAGTATATATTTTTCAAAATAAACAAGGTTATAAATTAAATAAAAAACAAAAAAGCTGGAATTTTAAATGATTTATTTTAAACGCTTAATTTTTACATTTATTTTTTCAATTTTATCCTTTTATATTTATTGGAATATTTTTTATTCAATTTATTTTTCGGATAATATTGTAATAATATTTGCAATTCATCCTTTTAATATTTGTGAAGAACAACCTTATATTTGGAATATAATAAAATTTTCTTCTATATTTTTTTATATTATTTCTCAATTAATTATTTTCTATTTTATATTTTCAAAAATTTTTAGAAAAAAAATAAAAAAAGAAAATTATTCAATAAAAAAACTCCCTTCTTTTTCTTTACAAATAGGATTTGATGATAATAATAATTTAATTTATATACCTGAAAAAAGTTTATATCAAAATATTTTAATAACAGGAACTATAGGCACAGGAAAAACATCTTCTGCTATGTATCCTTTTACTAAACAATTAATAGAATACAAAAGTTATAATTCAGAAGAAAAATTAGGTATGCTTATTTTAGATGTAAAAGGAAATTACTATTTACAAGTAAAAAAGTATGCAAAAAATTACGAAAGAGAAAAAGATTTAATTGTTTTAGATTTAAGTGGAGAAATTAGATATAATCCTCTTGATAAACCTAATTTAAAATCTACAGTTTTAGCTAATCGTTTAAAAAGTATTTTGTTATTATTTTCTCCAAATCAAACAGAGGCATTTTGGCTAGATAAAGTTGAACAAATTTTAAGTGAATGCATTAAACTTTGTAGGCTTTATAACAACGGATATGTAACCTTTGAAGAAATACATAATTTAGTTGTAATACCTAATTATTATGAACAAAAAATTGAAATTTTAAGAAATTTATTTTTAGAAAATAAATTTTCTAAAGAAGATAATTATAATTTATTATCTGCATTAAACTTTTTTGATAAAGAATATTCTATTTTAGATGAAAGAACAAAATCCATTTTAAAATCTGAGATAACAAGAATTACAAATTTATTTCTTTCCGACTATCAAGTTAAAAAAGTATTTTGTCCTTCTAAACATGAAATCAATTTTTATGGTTTTAAAGATGTTTTAGAAAAAGGAAAAATTGTTGTTCTTAATTTAAATATTGCAGAATATAAAAATTTATCAAAAATGATTGCAGCATATTTAAAATTAGATTTTCAAACTGAAGTATTAAATCGTTTATCAAATTGTTCTAATTTAGAAGAAAAAAGAAGTGTTTGTTTTATAAGTGACGAATATCACGAATATGTTACTTCTTCTGATGCCTCATTTTTTAGTCAAAGTAGAGAATCTAAATGTATTAATATTGTTGCAACACAAAGCTATACTTCTCTTCTAAATACCTTGAATAATTCTTATTCTGTAAAAGTAATTGTTCAAAACTTGGTTAATAAACTTTGGTTTAGAACTGATGATTTATTTACTATTGAAGATGCACAAAAACAAATTGGAAAAGAAGAAAAAGAAAAGTTTTCAAAAACAATTTCAGAAAATGCAAAAGAAACAAATTTTAATTATTTATTTAATCGTTTTAAATCTAAAAATTCAAGTCTTTCAGAATCTTACAATTCTTATTATCAAACAGATTTTATTTTTGATACAAATATTTTTACTCAAAATTTAGAAACTTTTAGTTGTATTTCTTTTTTATCTGATGGAAATAAGATTTTAAAACCAGAAAAATTAAATTTAATTCCGTATTTTAAAAATAATTAAATGATAATTAATTACTATTTATTAATTGTTAGTTTAATTAATTAATTATTTATTATTTATTAAAATTATAATTAAATATTTAATTTGTTACTTTTTTTATAATTAAATAATTTAAATTATTTATATTTTATTAATTTATTTTTATTATAAATAATTATTTATAATTTTTAACTTTATTTTTTATTATTTATTTTAATATTTTTTAGGAGGTTTTTTATGAAGAAAAAATATTCATTTTTAATTTTATTTATTATTTATTTTTTATTCTATTTTTCTAATTTTTGTTTTGCATGGGGTGAACCAGAATTAGTAAATAAACTAAATAAAGCATTTGAATCTATAGAAGGTTGGCTTATAAAGCTCGCAACGCCTGCAGCTGCCGTTGCTGTATGTACAGGTGCTTTTATGAAAAAATTCAGTTTTGGAGATGAAGAAAAAATTAGAACTGGAAAAAAATTAATTAAAGGTAGTTTATTTTCTTATGGATTTATTTTAGCAATTAATTTAATTCTATCTGCAATAAAATCTTTAATTAATTAATTTTCTATTTTATTTATTTTTTTATTGATTTAATATTTACTATTTAATTATTTAAAGGAGGCTTAGTTGGAAAATCTTAATTATTCTAATATTACTCAAACTATTATAGATACCATTAATAATATTTTTAATACTCTATTTTCTTCCATAGATAATAATTTATATTCTATTTTAGATAAATTATTATTTATTAATGAAGATATTTTAAAACAATCTTTTTTACAAAATTTATTAGGTACATCTTTATCTAAAAGTTTATTAATAATTGCTAATTCTTTATTATTTGGATTTTCTCTTTATTATTGTTTTAAATTATTATTTTCCCATTTTTCATATATTGAATTAGAAAAACCTTATCAATTTGTTTTTAAATTATTATTTTTTGGAATTTGTATGAATTATTCTTATTTTATTTGTGAAAAAATTATTTCTTTAAATTATTTAATTTCATCTTCAATTTGTGAGGTTGGAAAAAATATTTTTAATACTGATATTTCTTTTTCTAATTTAATATTAAAATTAAATTCAATAATTAGTATAGAAAAAACATCTTTTAATATTTTTAGTGTAGATGGTTTAATTAAAAGTTTTATTTCTATTGGTTTATTTAATTTGGTTTTTTCGTATTCTTTACGTTATGTTTTATTAAAAGTATTTGTTTTAATTACACCTTTTGCTTTTTTAACATTAATTAATCACTCTACATCTTGGTTTTTCAAAACATGGTTACGTGGATTTTTATCACTTTTATTATTACAATGTTTTGTTTCATTAATTTTATTAATTATTTTTTCTTTAAATTTTGATAGTAAAGATTTATTTTCAAAATTTATATATGTTGGTGGTATTTATGCTCTTTCTAAATCTAATTCTTACTTAAGAGAATTAATTGGTGGTATTTCTACAGATGTTTCAACTAATATGAATAATATTCGTACAAATTTTAGATTATAAAAGGAGATTTTATTATGAAATTTATTTTTCCTCAAAATTATTCTTTTAACACAAAATTATTTGGATTAATTGATTATCAAACAGCTATATTAAATTTATGTTGTTGGGTAATAGTTTTTATTATTACATCTTTATTAAAATTGAATTTATTTTCAAAAATTATTATTTTTATTATTACATGCTTTCCCGTTTTATTAATTTCAATATTTGGAGTTCATCAGGAAAATATATTATATGTTTTTCATTACATTTTTTTATTTATAAAAAGACCCAAAATTTATTTATATCAAAAAGATTAATTTACATATTGTAAGGAATTTCCTTAAAAATCGACTTGTGTTTTTGCTTGTTGCGTGATATAATTTTTGCAAGCTATTTAGAAAGGAGAATTATAATGAAATTAGAACAAAATGACTCACCTATGTTATTTTCAAATACAGAATTGCCAGACATTTTTTTTACAGAATATTTGTCTCAATCTAAAGGTGATTATATAAAAGTATATTTATATATTATTTTCCTATCTAAATATGGAAAAGACGTTAAAATAAATGATTTATCTAAAAAATTAGAATTAGATTTTAAAGTCATTCAAGATGCTATTAAATATTGGGAAGATCTCGGAGTTATTACTAAGAAAAATACCGGTTATATTATAAATAATTTGCAAGAAATTGAATTGCACAAATTGTACAAGCCTAAAGTTGCTTTATCTGCTGAAGCTCAAAAGCAAACTGCTCAAAATCAACGTCGTGCACAAGCAATTGAAAATATTAATAACGAATTTTTCCAAGGAATAATGTCTCCATCTTGGTATAGTGATATAGAATTATGGTTTAAAAAATATAATTTTGATGAAGAAGTAATGATTGCTTTATTTAGATATTGTTTTAATCGTTCTGCATTACATAGAAATTATATTCAAACTGTTGCAGATGCTTGGCATAGCAACAAAATACAGAATTTTAACGATTTAGATAATTATTATGCAAAACAAGAAAAATTAAATATTTTATATAAATCAATTACTAAAAAATTAGGTTATAATAGACAATTAACACAATATGAGCAAGCATATGTGCAAAAATGGTCAATCGATTATGGATTTTCTTTTGACATAATAGAAATTGCTTTAAAGAAAACTACTTCTAAAGTTAATCCAAATTTTGATTATTTGGATAAATTATTAACCGATTGGCATGATAGAAACTTTAAGACAGTAGCAGAAATAGAAAATTTCTTATCACAATTAAAACAAAAGAAAAAAGACATTAAAGATTTAGAGAAAAAAACAGGCTATCAAAATTATGATCAAAGAAAATATGATAATTTAGATAGTTTATATGCTAATTTTAATTTATAAGGAGTTTTTATGAATTCTTCTAATTTAAAAACATTATTAACTGAATATGAAAAGAAAAGACTTCAAGCAATTTATAGTGCTGAACAAAGAAAAATAGATTTATATAAACAAGAACCAAAATTACAACAGATAGATGACCAATTAAGTAAAACTGCTATTTCTATTTCTAAACAAATTCTTCTTTCTAAAGATTCTTCTTTATTAGAAGATTTAAATAATAAAATAGATGAATTAAAAAAAGAAAAAGAAAATATTTTACATTCACTTGGTAAAGATGATTCTTATTTAAAACCTAAATTTGAATGTTCAGATTGCAATGATACTGGTTATATTACTAATTCATATGAAACCACAATGTGTCATTGTTTAAAACAAAAATTATTTAATTTGGAATATAATAAGTCTAATTTATCTAATTTAGAAAAAGAAAATTTTAATAATTTTTCTTTTGATTTATATTCTAATGAAGTAAATGAAGAAAAATATCATTCAAAATTATCACCTAGAAAAAATATGGAATTTATAGTTAAATTATCTCATAATTTTATAGATAATTTTGAAAATACTAATCAAAAAAATTTATTATTTACTGGAAATACTGGACTTGGAAAATCTTTTTTATCTAGCTGTATAGCAAGTGAATTATTAAAAAAAGGAAAAACTGTACTTTATCAAACTGCACCTGTAATGCTAGATACCATTATGGATTATCGTTTTGGAAAAGAAAATACTTCAAAAGATATTTATGATAATTTATTAAATGTAGATTTATTAATTATTGATGATTTAGGAACTGAATGCATTAATAATATGAAATTTTCTGAATTATTTAATATTATTAATACTCGTTTATTAAATAATAATAAATCTACCAAAACAATAATTTCTACTAATTTAAGTTTAGAGCGTTTATTTTCCACATACGATGAACGAATTGTGTCTCGTTTAGTTGGAAATTATGATATTTGTCATTTCTTTGGTGATGACATAAGATTTATTAAAAAATAATAAAAAGTGCTTTAGCAAAAGCTAAAGCACTTTTTATCTTTCTTCTTTATTTAATAAATTATTATCTTTTTGTTTTTTATTTATTAAACTCCATATATATTCTGTTAAATAATCAATATTTTCATCTGTCAATTCTTCTTTATATTTATTTGTGAATTGAATAATTGACCTACTCGTTGTATTTAATGTTATTTTAGCTAATTCATCTTGTGAATTAGCTAAAACTAAAGGATATAATTCATTTTCAACTAATAATTTTAATTTTCTTAATTCCATAATTATTCTTTTTCCTCTTCGTCATCTTCTGGATTAATAGTTTCTATACTTACTACTTTTCCTCCATCATTTGTTCTCATTAATGTTACACCTTGTGTAGATCTACCTAATACGCTTATTTCATCTACTTTTAATCTTATAATTGTACCTTTGTCTGTAATTAACATTACATCTTCTACACCAGTTGCAATTCTAATTCCTACTATATTTCCTGTTTTTGGTGTTACTTTATAAGTAATAACTCCTCTTCCACCTCTGTTTTGAACTCTATATTCATCTAATTCTGTTCTTTTACCGAATCCGTTTTCTGTAATAGCAAGTAATGTAGCATTTGCTTTTCCTATTATAGATTCCATTCCTATTACTTCGTCATCATCATCTAAACGAATTCCTATTACACCTTGTGCTGTTCTTCCAACAGGACGTACATCTTTTTCTTCAAATGTAATACTCATACCTTTTTTAGTAACTAATACTACATTATCTTCTCCGTCTGTAAGTCTTACATCTATTAATTCATCTTCATCTTTTAATGTAATTCCTAATAATCCTGTTTTTCTAGAAGAATCATATTCCATTAATGGTGTTTTCTTAATTAAACCATTTTTTGTTCCCATTAATAAATATTTTCCTTCTGCAAAGTTTTGAATTGGAATAACTGCAGATATTTTTTCTCCATTATCTAATTGTAGTAAATTAACAATTGCTGTTCCTTTTGCTGTTCTACCTGCTTCTGGTATTTCATATCCTCTTAATCTGTACAATTTTCCTTTATTACTAAAGAATAATATTGTATCATGTGTTGATGCTGTAAATATTTGTTTAATGAAATCATCTTCTTTTATTGTAGCACCTGTTATGCCTTTTCCACCTCTTCTTTGACTCTTATATGTATCTATTGGCATTCTCTTAATATATCCAAAGTGGCTTAAAGTAACAACACATTGTTCTTCTTTTATTAAATCTTCTATTTCAAACTCACCTTCAGCAGCTGCAATTTGAGTTTTTCTTTCATCACCATATTTATCACGAATTTCAATTAATTCTTCTTTAATAATGTCGAATACTAATTTTTCACTGCTTAATACATTTCTTAAATGTTCAATTAATTCCATTAATTGTTTATATTCTTCATCTATTTTTTCACGTTGCAAACCTGATAAAGTCTTCAATCTCATATCTAGAATTGATTGTGCTTGTATATCTGAAAGACCAAAACGTTTCATTAATCTTTCTTTTGCATCATCATAAGAATTACGTATAATGTCAATAACTTCATCAATGTTATCTAATGCAATTTTTAATCCTTCTAAAATATGTGCTCTTGCTAATGCTTTATCTAAATCAAATTGTGTTCTACGAAGAATAACATCTTTTCTATGTTCAATATAATATTGTAAACATTGTCTTAATGTTAATATTTTAGGTTCTCCATTTACTAATGCAAGCATTATAATTCCAAATGTTGTTTGCATTTGTGTAAATTTATATAATAGATTTAAAACAACTTGAGCATTTGCATCTCTTTTTAATTCTATTACAACTCTTACTTTATGTTCTCTATCAGATTCATCTCTTAATTCTGAAATACCTTCAATTCTTTTTTCTCTAACTAAACCTGCTATAGTTTCAATTAATTTAGCTTTATTTACTTGATATGGTAAAGAATGTACAACTATTCTTTGTTTATTACCACTCATTTCTTCTATTTCTGCTTCTGCTCTTAATGTTATTTTTCCTCTACCTGTTGTATATGCTTCTTTTATTCCTTCTCTACCTAAAATAATTCCTTCTGTAGGGAAATCTGGTCCTTTAATAATGCTCATTAATTCTTCATCTGAAACATTATCTTCTTCTATGATTTTAATAATTCCATTTATTATTTCTGTTAAATTGTGTGGTGGTATATTTGTTGCCATACCTACAGCTATACCTGAAGATCCATTTACTAATAAAGCTGGTATTTTTGCTGGTAAAACAACTGGCTCTTGTAATCTGTCATCAAAGTTTGGCATAAAATTAACTGTATTTTTTTCTATATCTGTAAGCATTGTTTCAGCTATTTTTGACATTCTTGCTTCTGTATAACGATAAGCAGCAGCCCCATCACCATCTATAGAACCAAAGTTTCCATGTCCATCAATAAGTGGATATCTTAATGAAAAGTCTTGTGCCATTCTTACCATTGCATCATAAACTGAACTATCTCCATGTGGATGATATCTACCTAAAACGTCTCCAACTGTTGTTGCAGATTTTCTGTATGGCTTGTCTGAAGTTAAACCATCTTGATACATTGTATATAAAATTCTTCTGTGTACAGGTTTTAAACCATCTCTAACATCTGGAAGTGCACGTGATACAATAACACTCATAGCATAATCTATATACGCTGTTCTCATTTCTTGTTCAATGTCTCTATCTATAATCTTTCCGTCTCTATCTTCTTCCATTTTTCTACCTCTTTCTTTATATTTAACTTACATATGTATTATACTTTAAAGAAAAAAAATATGCAAGAAAAAAAGCTAAAAAACTTAGGGAAATTTAAGTTTTTTAGCACTTTTTTACAACATTTTTTACTTGATTTTTTATTAAAAAATTACTTTACATCTTTTCCATTTTTCCATAATTCTTCACAAGATAAATCAATATTTTCATTCCAACTTACACCATATCCACCTACATCAACTTTAACTTTTTTAAATAATTCTTCATCTTCTAATTCTTTGAATATAATCCATTTATTTAATATTGTTTTAATGTCATATTCCTTTCTTACTTTATTATCAAAATCTACTTCTATAATCATATTATCTTTAGGATAAACATTTTTTACCTTATGAAACATATTTTTCTCCTCCTTACAACAATGGTTTTATTTTTTTAAATTCCTGCGTATTCCATATTTGTAATAATTCTTTCCTATTTATTTTTATCCATTCTCTTACTATTTTTAAAGCTTTTGTTGGTAAGTTTCCTTCTATTTCTTCAAAATTTTTTATATTTATTGCTGAAACATATTCACCATAAAAAGCATGTATATGTGGTGGAATGTGTTCATTTTGTATAAAATACATTTTTATTGTAATTCCATAAAATTTTGATATTATTGGCATCTTTTATTCTCCTTTATTCTATCATTATTAGTTAAATTTTTCAAGCTAATAAATTTACTAATTCTAGTTCTTCTTTACTTAAATTAAAGTCTTGTCCATTATTTTTAATTAATGTATGTAAATTTTCTATTGTTCTTGCTTGTTTAAGGGTATTTTCCATAGGTATTAATATTTTTAATTTTTCTCTAATTTTTTCATATTCTCTTTGCATACCTATAAAATCTTTATTGTTAAAATATTGTTTCCAATTATTTTCATATTTTTGTAATTTTTCTGCTGCATCTAATTGGTTTGTAAACTCTTCCTCTATTTTATTTGTTATGCTATTTAATATTATATTTTTTCCCTTTCTTATTGTATTAGTTATATTATAAGGTAATTTTCCTGTTTTATTTACTTTATTTAGTACACTATCTACTATTCCAGAAACGCTATCTATAATTCCGCCATTTTTTATTGCTGTTTGCACTTGTGAAATATTTTCAAAATTACCTGTTACTATTCCAATTGCACTTTTGCCAAAGTCAATAGCAGAAGATACGACTTTTTTTATTCCATTTGAAAATCCTTCTTGCATTAATGTGTTTTTTATGTCTATGACTTGTTGTTCTATGTAATCTGGAAGAAGCGCCCTTAATCCTATATCTAAACCAAAATTTATAGTTTTCCCTAAAGTTGTTTCTATAAATTTTGTTTGATCTTCTGTTTTTATAATTTCATTTTCTTTATTTAAATTATTTTCTAAATTATTTGTTAATAAATTCATATTTTTTCTCCTTTTTTGAATAAAATTTTTTAGAATAAATTTTTAATTATTTTTGTTTAAATTTAAATTGTCTTATTTCTTGAATCAAATATTTATATTTTTACATATTAATTTTCTAAATATTTTTTCTTTTGTTTATCTTTGAATAAATTATATTGATTTTTAAATTATTTATATATTTTCTTTTGTATAATTATGAATTAAATTTCTTTGAATTAATTTTTAATTTAATTATTTATTAAATTTTATTTTTGAACTAAATTATTTTTTTGAATTAAATTATATTTAATCTTATTAATAATATTTTCTAAAATTAATTTTCTTTTTCTATTATTTAATTTAATTATTTTATCTGTTATTTTTTCATATTCTTTTTTTATATTATTTTGAAAAATATTTTGTTTATAATTCTTATTAATTAAAATATTGTATTTTTTATTCATTTTTATTTTTCCTATTATTTTATATTTTGAAAAAATATTATTAATAATAAAATCATCTACTGAATTTTCATTATACTTATTAATTATTAAATTAAATTTTTCTTTTGCTATGTTCCATTCTTCTGTATAAATATTTAATAAATTATTTGCTTTTTTTATTTCTAATAAATTTGCTTCTAATAAAAATAAAATATTATTACTATTTTTTAGAATATTTTTTGTATAATCAAAAAAACATTCTGAAGAAGTGTCTATTATAATTGTATCGTAATATTCTTTTAATTCTTTTAATATAAATTTTATTTTTTCATTGCTTATTTTATATTTGCTATCAAATAATAAATTAATTCCAGATATTAAATCTACTTTTTTATTTATTTTTATTATTAATTCTTTTATATTTATTTTATTTTGAATTAAACTATTTCTTTGTAACTTTTCTTTTATTTTTTGTGGGTATTTATTTACACCTAGAATTGTGTGTAAACTATTATTAAGAATGTCAAAATCTATAATTAATATTTTACTTTGTTTTTCTTTTAAGATTTTAGCTAAATTTAAAGTTACTATACTTTTACCTACTCCACCCGTTCCTACGACGCTAATTATTTTTTTATTATTTATTTCTATATTACATTTTTTATTTTTTGTTAATTTTATTTTATTGTTATTTTCAGTCTTATTATTTTTTATTTTATTAGATTTTTCATTTTTTATAGAATTATTTTCTTCGTCTATTTCATAATAAATATTATTTTTCATTAATATTTCTTTTAATTTATTTAATTCTTTTTTTATTTCTTCATTATCATTTTCTATTTTTTTATTTTCATTTTTTATAAAAGAAATAATTTCATTTATTTCTACTTCATTATTATAATAAATTTTTAATATTTCTTTTTTATATAAAATATTTTCTAATTCTTCTTTTTTGCTTTCTAAAATAATTATTATTTTAATTTTGATATTTTTTTCTTTTATTTTTTCTATTAATTTTTCTATATTATTTTCTCCTGGTAATATTTCACTTAATATTAAATAATCTATTTCATTTTTTTCTTCCATTATTTCGAAAATACCTTCTTGATATTGTATATCTTTTGTTAAAATTTCAAAATCTTTTTCTTTTTTTAAATTTTCATTTAATATTGGATTAGCTAAAGCTGTAATTATTTTTTTCATATTTTCCTCTCTTTCTTTTCATTTTTAATTTTAATTATTTTTAATATTTAATATTTTATTTTTAATTTTTTTTGTTTCATTTTTTATAATTTTTTATTCAATTAAATTCTTTTCTTCATCTGAACATTCTATCTTTGTTAAAATATGATTTTCGCCAACAAACATTAAACATTCTCCTCTTTTTAATGATCTTATTTCTATTTTTTCTTTTTCTGATAAATTTGTGTAATTACCTAATATTTTAATATTGTCTTCTTCTAGTGAAAAAAATGTTTTTATTTCTGAATTATTTAATATACTTTTTCCATATGCTCCATTTTCTAAACTAAATAAATCTGATACATCTTGTGTTATTGCTACTCCACTACCACCATATTTACGAATTGTTTTAAATATTTTATAAATAAAACTTGCTACTTCTTTATTTGATGTAACACCAATTAACCTCCATATTTCATCTAAATAAATTGCCTTTTTAATTTTTCTATCTTTTTTTATTTTATCCCAAAATAATTCAGTAAATAAATACATCCCATATTTTAAATTTTCTTCACCTAATTCATAAATATCTGCCACAATTAATTTATTATTTAATTCTACATTTGTATAATTATTAAAAAAATTTAATGAGCCTTTTATAAAAGGAGTTAATTTAATTTTAAATTTTTGTGTATTTATATCTTTTTCTAATATATTATAAAAATCTTCTAATATTGGCATTTCATTTAATTCTTTAAAAACTGGTTTTATATTTAATTTATTATTTTCTTTTTTATATAAAGAATTATCATCAAATGTAATTCCTTTTTCGTTATACATTTCTATCAATTTTTCTTCTATTATTGCTTTTTCTTCTTCATTTAAATTTCCAAAAATTAAATTAAAAAATCCTATTATTTTACTTATTTTTGTTGCTAAATAGCCTCCCTCTCCTTCTTCTAAACTTTCTTGTCTAATATCGAAAATATTTATATATGTATTTGAATTTGGACCAATTTTTAATAATGTTCCATCTAAATTTTCACATAATTTTGTGTATTCCCTTTCTGGATCTATAATATATTGCTCAATTCCTAATATTCTAAATCGTAATGCTAATAATTTAATATAAAAAGATTTTCCTGCTCCACTACTTCCAAAAATACACATATTAGCATTTTTATATTTATTTGTATTATATCTATCTATAAAAATTAAAGAATTATTATAAATATTTGTACCTATAAAAATACCATGTTCATCAAAAATTGATGATGAAATAAATGGGTATGTACAAACTAAGCTTGAAGTTAATACATTTCTTTTTGCAATATTTTTTATTTCTTTTTCATTTTCCATTATAGGAAGACATGCTTTAAAAGTTTGCTCTTGCCTAAAATATGCTCTTCTTGATTGCATACCTTTTGCACTTAAAATGCCTTCTATTTTATTTAATAAATATTCTAATTCTTTTTTATCTTTAGAATAAATATTTAAATAAATATATAAAAAATAAATATCTTCATTATTAACTTGTATTTCTTTCCTAATATATTTTGCGTCTTTATATGTAAATGCTGCTATTTCTATATCTTCTCTATTTTCATTTTTGCTTTTTAAATCTGCCCCAACATTTCCAATATGATATGTTAAATCTTTTACTATTTTGTATGGATTTTGTTTTTCGTAAAAAATAGAAATATTCATATTAATATTTGAATCTAAAATTGTTTTTAATAATAAGTCATTTTGTTCATGATAATAATTTGTAATAATTAAATTAGAATAAAATAAATTATCTATTTCTATATATTTTGGATTAGATAAATTTATATAACTTGGACTTAAAAAATCTTTTTGAGTAAAAATTCCTTCTATTTTTTCTTTTTTATTTTCTTTTTTTGGTATTTTCTCTTTTATTTCTTTTAATATATTTTTTATATTATTTTCCATAACTCACCTACCTTATTATAAATTTTCTAATAATAATAGTCTTTTATTTATAAAAGATTGTATTAATTTTTTTGCATTTTCTTTTTTATTTATATCTTTTACAATATTTCCACAACGAGCTAAACATTCTTTTATTTTAAAATAGTTTTCGTTTAATTCTTCCTCAACATTTTCTTCTACTTTTTCATCTTTAATATTATTTTTAATAATTATATAAAAATTTTTATTTGATGATTTTTTATTTTTATTTAATTCTTTTATATAATTAATATAATTTTCTGATATTTTTTTAATATTTTCTTTTTCTTTATTTTTTTGGAAATTAATATCTGAAATAATTTTTTCTAGATTTTCTTTATTACTTTGAATTAAAATTTGAAAATTAAAATTACATGTTTTTAAAAATATTTTATAAGAATTTAAAATTGCCTCTTTTTCTAGTTCCGACTTTAGATTAAAATTAATTGGAATTATTTCTAATATTTTGATATATGAAGAATTTTTTAATTTAATAATTCCGTTTTCTAATATAGATTCAAATGGTAACCATGCTTGTACAGATTGAATTTGTTTATTTTTCATTTTCACACCTCTTTTCTTTCTATTTCTAGTTTACATATTTTTCCAATATTTGTCAAGAAAAATCGTAAGACAAATTTCGACAAACACCTATATATTACTACATTCGTCTATTGCCTTTAATAAAATTTCTTCTACTTCTTCATATATTTTATCAGCATCTTCTAAAGGAAGTGGTCGTCCTTCTTCACCTCTTCCTATTTCTATTGTATAACCTGGTTTTCTATAATTTTCTATAAACCAATCTTTATATCCTGCAAATGAAGAATAATAATCTGGTTTTGTTAATAAATATCCACTTACTTTTTCTAATTTTTTTCCTATTTCATATGCATTATCTACTTTATAATTTAAATAATTCCAATATATTTCTTGTCCTTGAGAATGAAGAGAAATGGTCATATCAAAATTAAATAATTTTGTGAAATTAACCATATTTTTTGTTTCTATTTCTGAAAGAGGATTTGGTCCTGGGTAATCTCTTGGCCCTGGCATAATTATTCCTTTTTTTGCTTTATTTTTTACTGCATTTTGCCAACCTGCAGGATAATTTAAATTTAAATCTACACCTCTTATATTTGCTTTCCAATTTTCTATTTGGTTTATATATTCTTCCCATATTTCTTTATATAATTTTTCATTTAATATTTTTTTATTTTTTAAACATAAATTAACTCCATCTGGATTTACCATTGGAACAAAAAATACACTTACTTTATTCCATAATTCATTTATTTCGTATCCCTTATAATTTTCTTTATTTTTATATAATTGTAAATATTTTTCTATAAATAACATTGTTTGCAAACTTGTCATCCATTCATTTGCATGATGTGAAGCATTTATAAATAATTTTTTATTTCCTTCACCTAATTTAATATAAATTATTTTTTCCCCTAATGTGCTTTCTCCAATATTATTTATTTTAAAAAATGGATATTCGTAATTTAAAAATAACATATCATTTTTTAAAATATCATAATTATATTCTTTATTTATTTTTATTATTTTATTTTTCAAAAATATTCTCCTTTTTATTTTAATTATTTTTTTATATTTTTATTATAAAAAATATTTATTTATTACTTTTTAATTAAAATATTTATAACTTCGGTACAAAAATACAAAAAAATTTTTAAAATTTTTGAATAAAAAAAATAGAAAAGAACATAATATTATCATAAGGTTAATATTAGCCTAGCAAAGAGTAATATTAGGTTTTTATAAAAGGCTTTTTATTATTCGAACAAAGATCTATTATAGTTTAAGTAAAACTTAGATTATAATATGTCGGAGCCTAAGAGTATATTATTTGTTTGTAAGCTATATTTTTACATTATATTTTTATTTTATTATATTTTGTATTTCATATATGGTTAAATAATAGGTAATATATTGGAGTTAAGATTATATTTATATATTATTGTGGTCATTATTAGTCCTACTTTAGGATGAATATGGTTATTATGTGTGTATTTATAGTCGAACGAATGATTATTATTTTTGGTTTATTGCTTATTTATATAGTAATATATATTAGGTGAAAAAATTAGGAATAATAGTTTTAGTTGAAAGTTAATATTAGCTTTATACGATAATAGCACGTAATAGTATTTAATCTATTACGTGCTATTAAATTTATTTTAAAATTATATATCAAGATTTTTAACATATTTAGCATTTTTCTCTATAAATTCTCTTCTTGGTTCAATATCATCACCCATAAGAATTGTAAATATTTCATCTGCTTTTATAGCATCTTCCATTGTTACTTTTACTAAAATTCTATTTGATGGATCCATTGTTGTCTCCCATAATTGTTCTGGGTTCATTTCTCCAAGACCTTTATATCTTTGAAGTCCTAATTGTTCTCTTTCTATTCCTTGTTCTGCTAAATCTTTATATGCTTTCTCTAAATCTTCATCTGTATAACAATATACATCTTTCATACCTTTTTTAGATAATTTGTATAGTGGTGGTTGTGCTAAATATACATTTCCATTTTCAATTAATGGTCTCATATATCTAAAGAAGAATGTAAGTAAAAGTGTTCTAATATGTGCACCATCGACATCGGCATCGGCCATAATTATAACTTTTCCGTATCTTATTTTAGATACATCAAAATCTGCACCTATACCAGCACCAACAGCTAATATAACTGGATTTAATTTATCATTTCCATATATTTTATCTGCTCTTGCTTTTTCAACATTAAGCATTTTACCCCAAAGTGGAAGTATAGCTTGAAATCTTCTATCTCTACCTTGTTTTGCACTTCCTCCAGCAGAGTCTCCTTCGACTATATATACTTCGCATTCTGCAGGATTTTTACTACTGCAGTCTGCTAATTTTCCAGGTAATGTTGTTGTTTCTAATGCATTTTTTCTTCTAACTAATTCTCTTGCTTTTCTTGCAGCTTCTCTTGCTCTAGAAGCATTTATACATTTTTCCAAAATAGCTTTTGCTACTGATGGATTTTCTTCTAAGAAGTTTCCTAAAGCTTCATTTACCATACTTTGAACAATACCTGTTACATTACTATTTCCTAATTTTGTTTTAGTTTGTCCTTCAAATTGTGGTTCTTTTACTTTAACAGAAACAACTGCTGTTATACCTTCACGAATGTCTTCGCCTTGTAAGTTTGCATCTTTTTCTTTTATTAAATTATGACTTCTTGCATAATCATTAAAAGTTTTTGTTAATGCTCTTTTAAATCCTTCTAAGTGAGTTCCACCTTCTATTGTATTAATGTTATTTACGAATGTGTATATATTTTCTGAATATGCTGTTGTATATTGGAAAGCTATTTCAACTGGAACTTCACCTTCTGTTTTTTCTATATATATTGGATTTGGATGTAATTTTTCTTTATTTTTATTTAAAAATTCAACAAAAGAATTTAATCCACCTTCAAAATGAAATTCTGCTTTTTTAGGTGTTTCTTCTCTTAAATCTTCTATACTAATTTTTAGTCCTTTTGTTAAAAATGCCATTTCTCTAAATCTATTTTCTAATATATCATATTCATATTCTAATGTTTCAAAAATAGTATCATCTGCTAGAAATCTAACTTTAGTACCTGTTTTTTTAGAATCTCCTATTCTTGTTAATGGCTCTACTGTTTTTCCTCTTTCGAATTTCATTTCATATATTCCGCCATCTCTTTGAATAGTTACTTCGCACCATGTAGATAGTGCGTTTACAACAGATGCACCAACTCCATGAAGACCTCCAGATACTTTATATCCACTATCTCCACCAAATTTTCCACCAGCATTTAATTTTGTATAAACTGTTTCAGCAGCTGAAATATGTGTTTTTGGATGTATATCTACTGGTATTCCTCTACCATCATCTTCTACGCTAATAACATTTCCTGGCTCTATTTTTACTTGTATATGTGTACAATAACCAGCTAATGCTTCGTCTACACAGTTATCTACTATTTCGTATACTAAATGGTGAAGTCCTCTTACAGAAACACTACCTATATACATACCAGGTCTTTTTCTTACATGCTCTAAACCATCTAATACTTGAATTTGTTCAGCTCCATACTTATGTTCAAATTTTTCCATTTTTTAACCATCCTTTTATTTTTATAATATATGTTTTCCACATCTTGTTCTTTATATGTGGATTATACTATTTCTTTTTGTAGTCTTTTTGCTAATGTTATAGATGATATATTAGATATATATCCTTTTGTTTTTTTATTGTTTTCAATTAATAATAATGTTTTTTTATTGCCTTCTGAAATATCTGTTATTTTATTTTCTATATTTAGTTCTTTTTCTATTTCTTCCATACTTTTATTTATTAACATTTTTTCTAAATCAATTATTGTAATAATTTCTTTTGATGGAATAATAGTATCTTTTCCTATATGAACATACATATTATTTAAATAACTCCTTTTTTCACTTCAAATAATTTAAATTCATTATTAATTTCTTCTATTTTATCTGTACAAGTAATAATAACTTGTTTGTTTTCTATATTTTCTAAAAAATTTCTTCTTCTTTTTTCATCTAATTCTGACATAAAGTCATCTAACAATAAAATAGGATATTCCCCTATTTCATCATATATTACTTGCATTTCTGCTATTTTTAATGAAAGTATTACAGTTCTATTTTGTCCTTGTGAACCATATATATTAACTAACTCATTATTAATATATATCATAAAATCGTCACGATGTACACCCTTTGTTGTAAAACCTTTTATAATATCTAATTTTCTTCTTTCTTTTAATAATTTTAAATATTCTTCTTTATTTTTGCAATTAGATTCATATTCTATTTCTAAATTTTCTTTATCTTCTGTAATATCTTTATGAATATTATTTATTTTTTCTTTTATTTTTTCTATAAATTCATTTCTATATAAAAATATTTTTTCACCATATTCTGCTAGCTTTTCATCCCATATTTCTAACATTTCTTCTGGTTTATTTTCTACTTTTATTTGTTTTAAATAATTATTTCTTTGTTCTAAAGTTTTATTATATAAATTTAATATATGTACATAATTTGGTCTTAACTGTCCTATCATTATATCTAAAAATCTTCTTCTTTTTTGTGGACCTTCTTTTAAAATTTGTATATCATCTGGTGTAAAAATAACAATATTTATTTTTCCTAATAATTCACTTAATTTTTTTATTTTAATACCATTAACATATATATTCTTTTTATTTTCTATATCTATTTTTATTGTTCCTTCTCTGTCTACTTTTTTATATTCTACATAAACAGATGCATTTTCTTTATTAAACTTTATCATTTCTTTATCTTTTGTAGTTCTAAAAGATTTTCCTATAGCACACAAAAATATAGATTCTATTATATTTGTTTTTCCTTGCGCATTATCTCCATAAAAAATATTTATATTATGATTTAATAAAATTTCTTGTTCTTCATAATTTCTAAAATTTAATAATTTTATTTTATTAATATACATATATATTAGAGATTAGATGTTGGAAATTATAAATTTTATATTTATTATCCACATTTTATTAATGAATTGTGTATAACTTTTCTTTTAATTTCCAATTTCCAACTTTTAACCTTCCTTCCTATTAATCTTTTAATCTAATTGGTAATATCATATAAATGTAATCACCATCATCAACTGGTCTTATTATACATGGAGAAATGCTTGTACCAAAGTCTATAAAAATTTCTTCATCATCTATTGCACGAAGTGCATCTAAGAAATATTTAGGATTAAATCCTGCTTCTAAGTTTTGACCTTCTGTAGAAACATACATTTCTTCTTTAGCATCACCTGTTTGATTTGTACAAGAAATTGTAACTTTTCCTATATCTACAGAAACCTTAACTGGGTATTTTTTTTCTTTCTCTATACTAGATGCTGAAATTAAACTAATTCTTTCAAAACAATTTTGAATTATATTTTTATTTACTCTTACTCTTGTTTCCCAATTTTCAGGAATAACACTTGAATAATTTAAAAATTCTCCATCTAACAATCTAGTTACTAATTTACAATTTTCCATTTCAAATAGTGCTTGATTTTTAGCAACTCCTATTTTTATATTATCAAATGAATCTAATATAATTTTATTAACTTCATTTAAAGTTCTACCAGGAATAACTGCTGTAAAATCATTACTACTATTTTGTAGAAATTTAGATTTCCATGCTAATCTAAATCCATCTACTGCAACTACATTTAATTTATTATTTTTTATTTCGAATAAACATCCTGTAAAAATAGGTCTATTTTCTTCTGTACTTACAGCAAATATTGTTTTTCTTATCATTTCTTTTAAAACATTTTGTTCTATTTCTATAGAATTTTCTACATTAATTTGTGGAAGTTCTGGAAATTCTTCTGGATTCATAGTAGCTAATTTATATAAAGAACCTTCACATTCTATTACTAATAAATTTTTTTCATTTAATGAAATATTAATTTCTGTATCTGGTAATTTTCTTATTATTTCACTAAACATTATAGCATTAACTACTGTAGCACCTTGTTCTCTAACATCTGCATCTATAATGTATTCTATTCCTATTTCTAAATCGTATGTTGTTAATTTAACTTCTTTATCATTTGTTTGAATTAATATACCTTCTAATATAGGCATTGTTGTTTTTGAAGCAACCGCTTTTGTTACGGAATTAATAGCTTTCAAGATTTTTTCTTTTTCGCAAACAATTTTCATTTTTCATCAAACTCCTTTATAATATAATAAATAATTTTAGTAGTAGTAGTAATAGGTGCTGTGGATTCTGTGGAAAACTATGTGAATTGTTTATTTCCCTTATGTTTTTGATGTTGATAATATAGTGGATAAATATAAAAGTTATAAACAATTAAAATTTTAAGTTGTGAATAATTAAGTTATAAACAACTTGTCTACACTAAATTCACAATAGGCTGTGGATATCAAATCAAGCTGTTCCGTAAGAAGAATTTGCTTAATTGTTTCCAAACAATCATTTTTCCAAACACCTTTTTTAAAAAATATAAATTTTTATTTATATTTAAACTATTGGTCCGCTAGTAAAATGTTTTTAACACTTTCCACAATTAATTTTGTGTTCTTATTTTCTTTTATTTCTTTATCTATTTTGTTACAAGCATGCATTACTGTTGTATGATCTCTATTTCCAAAGTCTCTACCTATTTGTGGCAAAGAAATTTGAGGTACTGTTCTACAAAGATACATAGCAATTTGTCTTGGAAATACTACATCATTTGAACGTTTTGCACCAACTAAATCTTTTGGATCTATATTAAAGTATTTAGCTACAGTTTCTTGTATAAAACTTGAAGAAATAACTTTATCTTTTGATGAAACTATTTCATTAATAGCCCACTCTGACATTTCCATAGTAATAGGACTATTTATTAATGAAGCTCTAGCTATTAATTTATTTAAGGCACCTTCTAATTCCCTAATGTTTGTGTCTATTCTATTAGCAATATTAGCAAGAATTTCGTCATCTATTATAATATTGTCTAATTGTGCTTTCTTTCTTAAAATAGCTAAACGAGTTTCATAATCAGCATTTGAAATATCAGCAATAAGACCCCATTCAAATCTTGATTTTAACCTATCTTCTAATAGATTAATATCTTTTGGAGGTCTATCACTAGATATAATAACTTGTTTTCCGTTTTCATGAAGAGTATTAAAAGTGTGAAAAAACTCTTCTTGAACTCTCTCTTTTCCCGCAATAAATTGGATGTCATCTATAAGAAGGACATCTATATTACGATATTTAGCACGAAATTGCTCATTTTTATTATCTTTTATAGCATTAATAAGTTGGTTAGTGAAATTTTCAGAAGTAACATATAAAATATTTGCATTTCTATTATTTCTTAATATTTCATTACCAATTGCATGCATTAAGTGAGTTTTGCCTAAACCTACTCCTCCGTAAATAAATAAAGGATTATAAGAGGTTGCAGGTGCTTCAGCAACAGCTAAAGAGGCAGCATGAGCAAAACGGTTATTATTTCCTACAACAAAACTATCAAAAGTATATTTTGGATTTAATGTAGGATTTAAAGAACCGATAATTTATATTTTCGCTTTTATTATTTGGTTGTTTTTGTAACTCTTCTTTTGAAAGGATAGAAACACTACATTCTTTATTAGTTAAATAATTAAATGTATTAACTAAAAGTGAATGATATCTAGCATCAACAGAATCTTTATTAAAGACATTAGAAACAAGTAAAGTAATATTTCCATTTTCCATACTTTGAATTTCTATTTCTTTAATCCATGTATCATATGAAATTTGAGTCATTTCCTCTTTTAAGAGTTCTTTTGCTTTTGTAAGAAGTTCATCTAATTCTTTTTGTTGCATTTTTTTCAGTCCTTCCAAAAATATAAAATTTTCTTAGGAAAATGAATTATATTTTTAAATTATTACATTAAAACTCCTTTTTCCCTATTGTTTCCTTATCATATCAAAAATCAAGTTAAATAGTCAATACAAATAAAAAAAATAATTAAATTTAAATCAAAGTATTGACATAATAAGCAGTTTAATATATAATTATAAAGCTTATTGAAAAAAGAAAAAATCCGTTATCGGTTTAAATAAATACAGGAGGTGCTAAAAAATGAAAAGAACATTTCAACCTAAAAAAAGACAAGAACAAAAAGAACATGGTTTCATGAAAAGAATGAAAACTAGATCAGGAAGAAACGTATTAAAAGCAAGACGTGCAAAAGGAAGAAAAAAAATAAGTGCTTAAATAGAAGGCCACGTAATAAAAAATGTGGTCTTTTTTGCAATTTTACTTTTTTTATTGTAATTCTTTTATATAAAGGAGTAGTAAAATGCGAAAAATCGATACATTAAAGAAAAATTATGAATTTAAAAATGTATTAGATAAAGGTAAATTTTATCGTGGTAAATATATAACAATATACATTTCAAAAAATAAAAAAGAAAAAAATGTAATAGGTATAGCAGTAAGCAAAAAAGTAGGGAAGGCTGTTAAAAGAAACAGAATAAAACGTTTAATTAGAGAAAGCTACTATTTAAAAAGGAATCAATTAGAAAAAGGATATAATATAGTATTTTTATGGAATAGAAATACTTTTATAGATTGCAAATGTGAGCAAATACAAGAAGATATGTATATTCAGCTAAAAAAGGCAGGATTACTTAAATGAAAAAAATTGGAATTATATTAATAAATTTTTATCAAAAATATATTTCAAAAATATTTCATTTTAAAGGTGTAAATTGCAAATATTATCCTACTTGTTCAGAATATACAAAACAAGCAATAAAAAAATATGGTTTTATAAAAGGATTTTTTTTAGGATTTAAAAGGATTATAAAATGTAATCCTTTTAGTAAAGGTGGATATGATCCTTTAAAGTAAAAAAGAAAGAAGAGGAATTTAAAAATTGGGAGCAATATCAAGTATTTTTGGATATGTATTAAACTTTTTTTATGAATTATTAAATAATTATGGTTTAGCTATTTTAATATTTTCAGTGTTGTTAAGATTAATATTAATACCTATAACTATAAAACAACAAAAATCAATGAAGAAATCAGCAGAAGTACAAGAAAAAATGAAGGATATTCAAGCTAAATATAAAAATAATCCTGAAAAATTAAATCAAGAAACAATTAATTTATATAAAACAGAAAAAATGAGTCCATTTAGTGGATGTTTAACAGGAATTCTACAAATAATAATTATTCTTTCAGTATTTTGGCTTGTAAGTCAACCACTTACATATATGAAAAATCTAAAGGATACAGAAATATATAAAGAATATAAAGAAAAAGTAGATCAAGATTCAGGAATAAGATACAAAGAAATAGGAATTATAGATTTAGCAGAATCAGAATATAAAGATATAGAAAATCAATTACAACAAGAAAATGTAGAAAATAGAGAAGAACTAGAAAAAAGAAAAGAAGAAGTAAACAAATTAAGAATAAATATGCAATTTTTAGGATTAGATTTAAGTAAAGTACCTATGCAAAGCTTAAATGATTGGAGAGTATATATTATTCCAGTTCTATATATTATAACATCTTTTGTTTCTATAAAAATAACAATGAATGCTCAAAAGAAAGAAAAAGAAAAGAATAATAAAGACGTAATAGTTCAAAATGAAGAAAAAACTAAAGAAGATGAACTTACAGAAAGTATGGGACAAATGAATAATACAATGTTATATATGACACCAATAATGTCTATATCTATTGCAGCTATTGCACCACTTGGACTTGCTTTATACTGGCTTGTAAGCAATATTTTAATGATATTTGAAAGATTAATTATAAATAAAATTATGAGCTCTAAGGAGGAAAAGGATAATGAGTAATTCTATTATTGCAGAAGGAAGAACAACAAATGAAGCTGTTGAAAATGGATTAAGAGAATTAAAAGTATCTAAAGATAGAGTAGATATAAAAGTATTAGAAAATGAAAATAAAAAAAGTTTTTTTAGTATATTAACACCAAGAGTAGTAAAAGTTCAACTTACAATAAAAGAAAATTCAAATAAAGAAGAAAAAATAGAAGTAAAAGAAGAAAAGCAAAAAAGAGAATATGATCATAATGAAGAAGATATATCTATAGCTAAAGAAAGAGTAGAAGAATTTTTAAAAGAATGGTTACAAAAAGTAGATAATACATTAGAATATACAATTAAAGAAGAAGATTATACTATATATGTAGATATAAACGGAAACGCAGCAGGAACTTTAATAGGTTATAGAGGTGAAACATTAAATTCTATGCAAACTATATTATCTACAATTGCAAATAGAAGTTTTAATAATAAAATTAGATTAATATTAGACATAGAAAATTATCGTCAAAAAAGAGAAAAAACATTAGAAGAATTGGCAGAAAAAGTTTCTAAAACTGTATTAAAAACAGGAAAATCAATTACATTAGAGCCAATGTCAGCATATGAAAGAAAAATAATACATAGCAAATTACAAGACAATAATAAAATAGAAACACATAGCATTGGAGAAGGAGATAACAGAAGAGTTGTTATTTCTAAAATAAGATAATTTAATATAAAAAATCCGAAGTCAAAGTGAAGATTTTAATTTAAGTATATTTTTATATATTTATATTAATTTATAACTTTGGCTTTTTTATATTCTAGGAAAGTTGATAACTTTCTGTAGAATATAAATATGGCAGAAATTAGATTTTGTAGTAGTTTGCACTGCGTACAAAATCTTGATTCTGGTTTTTTATAAAATGAATATAACATAGTTTATAAAAGAAAAATATAAATGTAAAAGGAGGAAAAAATGGAAACAATAGCAGCAATATCTACGGCTATAGGTAATGGCGGAATTGGAATTATTCGTATGAGTGGTAAAGAATCCTTTAAAATACTAGAAAAAATATTTAAAAATAGTAAAGGAGAAAAATTAGATTTAAATAAAATAAAAGGTTACACCATACAATATGGAACAATTGTAGATTCAAAAACAAATGAAAAAATAGATGAAGTATTAGTTTCTTTTTTTAAAAATCCTAAAAGCTATACAAGAGAGGATATGTGTGAAATAAACTCTCATGGGGGAATGATTATAGAAAAGCAAATATTAGAGCAATGTTTGAAAAATGGAGCTATATTAGCTGAACCTGGGGAATTTACTAAAAGAGCATTTTTAAATGGAAGAATAGATTTATCACAAGCAGAATCAATTATGGATTTAATAAATAGTAAAACTGAAAAAGAGTCAAAAGCATCTATAAATCAATTACAAGGAGATTTATCTAATAAAATAAATGAAATAAGACATGATTTACTAGATATAATGGCAGATATAGAAGCTTCTATAGATTATCCAGAATATGATATAGAAGAAGTTACAAATAGCAAAGCATTAGGTATTTTGGATAATACAAAAAATAAATTAGAAAGCTTAAAAGATACATTTAGAAGTGGAAAAATATTAAAAGAGGGAATAAAAACAGCAATTATAGGTAGACCAAATGCAGGAAAATCATCTCTATTAAATAAAATATTAAAAGAAGAAAGAGCTATAGTGAGCGAAATAGAAGGTACTACAAGAGATACAATAGAAGAATTTATAACAATAAAAGGAATACCTTTAAAAATAATAGATACTGCAGGAATAAGAAAAACTTCAGATAAAATAGAAGAAATAGGGGTAAAAAAAGCACTAGATATAGCTAAAGATGCAGAATTAGTATTAGTTATATTAGATAATTCAAAAGATTTAACTGAAGAAGATAGAGAAATTTTGAAATTAGCAGAAAGCAAAAATTCAATTATATTATTAAATAAAGTAGATTTAAAAGAAAATAATTTGGAAAATAGTGAAGAATTAAAAAAATTAAATAAAAGAATAATAAAAATATCTGCTAAAAATGGAAATGGAATAGAAGAGTTGTATAATGAAATTGAAAATTTGTTCCAAATTAAAAATTTGGAAACTGATGGAGAAATAATTATTACTAATATAAGACATAAAAATCAAATTGAATATGCAATTAATAATATTAATGAAGCAATAAATGCAGTAAAAAATAATTTGCCAATTGATATAATTTCTATTTCAATAAAACAAACTTTAGAAGATTTAGGAAAAATAACAGGGGAAAATGTATCAGAAGATATTATAAATGAAATATTTTCAAAATTTTGCTTAGGAAAATAAAAAAATGCACGAGAATAAAAAATAAAAAGAAAAGAATGACAAGACAAGTAATTTTATATTGTAAATATAAAAGAAGCTTAAAATTGATTTTGAAAAGAAATTTAAAAAACACCATAATAAATATATAAGTAAAATATAAATGATAAAAATTAACCTATACATACTAAAAATATCTTCTGAAACCTTAGAGCAGTAAGGGTTACAAAAGATAAAAGCGAACACCGACAAAATTCAACAATAAGTCAAAAAGACAAACAATAAAACAACAATATTAATATATAAAGAAACAAAAAAGTTCTGTTGTCAAAATAACAACAGAACAAAAATTCAAGTTTCATAAAAAACAAGTAAAAATGTTTCACAAAAAAAATATTAGATGATTATAATTACCAAAAGGGACAGATTAACCTTTGGGGACGTTTCCTTTTGGAGTGGTATAAAAATGAAACAGAAGGGACAGATGACGCATTTAGAAAAGTATCTTTTGCGTCACGAAAGGAGTAAAAAATGAAATATAATGCAGGAAAATATGATATAGCAGTAATTGGAGCAGGACATGCAGGTTGCGAAGCAGCACTAGCTTGTGCAAGAATGGGTATGAAGACATTAATGTTTTCTATTAGTTTGGAAGCTGTCGCTAATATGCCTTGTAATCCACACATAGGAGGAAGTTCTAAGGGTCATTTAGTAAGAGAGATAGATTGCCTTGGGGGAGAAATGGGGAAAAACATCGACAAAACTTATACTCAATTGCGTATGTTGAACACTTCTAAAGGACCAGCAGTTTATTCTTTAAGAGCCCAAGCAGATAGAAAAAGATATCAAGAAGAAATGAAGCATACATTAGAAAAGCAAGAAAATTTATATATTAAACAAGCTGAAATAGTAGATTTTACAGTAGAAAATGGAAAGGTAAAGTCTATAGAAACAAACATAGGAGCAATATATGATGTAGATTGTATTATTGTAGCAACAGGTACATATTTAAAAGGAAAAATATTCATAGGAGAAGTTTCTTTTGAAAGTGGACCAGATGGAGTATTCCCAGCAAATAAATTATCAGAGGCTTTAAAAAGAGAAGGGGTAGAATTAGTTAGATTTAAAACAGGTACTCCTGCAAGAATAAATAAGAATAGTATAGATTTTTCAAAAATGGAAATACAAGAGGGAGACAAGCATCCA
Organism: uncultured Clostridium sp.; assembly: GCA_900553405.1. Classification (GTDB taxonomy): domain Bacteria; phylum Bacillota; class Clostridia; order TANB77; family CAG-508; genus UMGS1663. Next base: position 32,935 of record USDF01000009.1, read on the forward strand.
GAGGCATTTTCTTTTGAAGATAAAATAGATGATAGTGTAGAGCAATTACCATGTTATTTAACATATACAAATGCAAAAACTCATGAGATAATACGTAAAAATTTACATCGTTCACCTTTATATGGTGGAGAAATTGTGGGAACAGGACCTAGATATTGCCCATCTATAGAAGATAAAGTAGTTCGTTTTGCAGATAAAGAAAGACATCAAATATTTGTAGAGCCAATAGGAAGAAATACAGACGAAATGTATATTCAAGGAATGAGTTCATCTCTTCCAGAAGATGTGCAAATAGCAATGTATAGAACTCTTCCAGGGCTAGAACATGCAGAGTTTACAAGACCTGCATATGCAATAGAATATGATTGTATTAATCCTGCTGATTTAAAATTATCTTTAGAATATAAGAAAATAGACGGATTATTCTTTGCAGGACAAACAAATGGAACATCAGGATATGAAGAAGCAGCTTGCCAAGGATTAATGGCAGGAATAAATGCAAGTTTAAAATTAAAAGGAAAAGATCCAGTAATATTAGATAGAACTCAGGGATATATAGGTGTTTTAATTGATGATATTGTAACAAAAGGGACAAATGAACCATACAGAATGATGACTTCCAGAGCAGAATATAGGCTTTTATTAAGACAAGATAACGCAGATTTAAGATTGCTAGAAATAGGTTATAAAGTAGGTCTTGTATCTGAAGAAAGATATCAAAAGTTTTTAAAGAAAAAGAAGAGTATTGAAGATGAAATTGCAAGGGTAAGAGCTACAATTATAAGACCAACTAAAGAAGTAAATGAATTTTTGAAAAAATATAATTCTTCAGAACTTACTACAGGAGCAAGTTTAGCAGATTTAGTAAAAAGAACAGAATTAACTTATGAAGGATTAAAAGAAATAGATCCTAATAGACCAGAATTAGCAGAACAAGTAGAAAAAGAAGTTGGAATAGAGTTAAAATATGAGGGATATATTAAATTACAAGCAGAACAAGTAGAAAAATTTAAAAAATTAGAGCAAAAGTTATTACCAGAAGATATAAATTATGAAGATATTAAAGGTTTAAGACTAGAAGCTAGACAAAAATTGAATAAAATAAGACCAAATTCTGTAGGACAAGCATCTAGAATTTCAGGAGTATCTCCTGCAGATATATCTGTACTTCTAATTTATTTAGAAACTTACAATAAAGTAAAATAATCTTAAAAAAGCCTATTTTAAGCATATATAAGGAGGAAATATGGAATTTGAAATATTTTCAGAAGAATTAGAAATTAAAGCAAAGCAAATAGAAATAGAATTAACAAAAGAACAAATAGAAAAATATTATAATTATATGAATTTGTTACTAGAATGGAACGAAAAAATAAATTTAACAGCAATAATAGAACCAAGAGAAATAATATTAAAACATTTTGTAGATTCTTTAACAATTGCTAAATATATTAAAGATGATGAAAAATTGATAGATGTAGGTACAGGAGCAGGTTTCCCTGGAATACCATTATCTATAGTAAAAGAAAATACAGATATAGTGTTATTAGATTCTTTAAATAAGAGAATAAATTTTTTAGAAGAAGTAAAAGAAAATTTAAAATTAGAAAATATAACAACAATACACGGCAGAGCTGAAGAATTTGGAAAAAATAAAAATGAAAGAGAAAAATATGATATTGCAACGTCAAGAGCTGTTGCATCTTTAAATATATTGTTAGAATATTTACTTCCTTTAGTAAAGGTAGGAGGTAGAGCTATATGTATGAAAGGATCTAATATAGAAGAGATAGAAAATGCGAAAAATGCTTTAGAAATATTAGGTGGAAAAATAGAAAAAATAGAAGAAATTACTCTTCCAAATAGTGATATAAAAAGAAATATTATTATAGTAAAAAAAGTAAAAAATACACCTTCAAAATATCCTAGAAAGCCTGGAACTCCAAGCAAAGAACCAATTTAAAAATGTTTAGTAAATTATAAGAAAAAATTATATGAAAAAGTCAACAAATATTGTAATATTTATTGACTTTTTTTGTATATTTTTATATTATTAATGTGTTAGAAAAATGGAGGTAATATCAGTGGGAAAAGTAATATCAATTGCAAATCAAAAAGGTGGAGTAGGAAAGACTACAACAGCAGTAAATTTAAGTACAATATTAGCTAAAAAAGGGAAAAAAGTATTAATGATAGATACTGACCCACAAGGAAATGGAACAAGTGGATTAGGTATAGATAAAAATGTTAATTTTTCTGTATATGATGTTATTATAAATGATGTAGAAATAGAAAATACAATTCAAACTACAATGGTAAAAAATTTGGAAGTATGTCCATCTAATATAAACCTTGCAGGAGCTGAAGTAGAACTTGTTTCAATGATGTCTAGAGAATACAGATTAAAGGAAAAAGTAGATAGTCAAAAAGACAAATATGATTATATTATAATAGATTGTCCACCATCTTTAGGACTAATTACATTAAATGCTTTTACAGCATCAGATAGTGTGCTAATTCCTGTGCAATGTGAGTATTACGCACTAGAAGGACTAGGTCAACTTATAAATACTATAAATTTAGTTAAAAAACACTTAAATAAGGATTTAGAAGTTGAAGGAGCTTTACTTACTATGTTTGACATTAGGACAAACTTATCAAATCAAGTAGTAAAAGAAGTTAATAAATATTTTGAAAACAAAGTGTATAAAACAGTTATACCAAGAAATGTAAGACTTAGTGAAGCACCAAGCTATGGTATGCCAATATCAGTATATGATCCGAAATCTAAAGGAGCAAAATCTTACGATAAATTTGTAAAAGAATTTTTAAAGAAAAATGAAGAAGAAGCTAAAAGGAAGGGAGAATAAAAATGGCTAAAAATACAGGATTAGGAAAAGGTTTAGATGCATTATTTAGTGATAAAACAGTTATAGAAGATATAAAAAAAGAAGAAGTAAAAGATGGAGAGAGAATTGAAAAAATTAAAATAATAGATATCGAGCCAAATAGAAATCAACCAAGAAGAAATTTTGATATGGAAGCAATAGAAGAACTTGCTGAATCTATTAAAATATATGGAGTTATTCAACCTATTATTGTTAATAAAAAAGATGGATATTATGAAATAGTTGCAGGTGAAAGAAGATGGAGAGCATCAAAAAAAGCAGGACTTACAGAAATTCCATGTATAATTAGAAATGATGATGAGAGAAAGACAAAAGAAATAGCATTAATAGAAAATATACAAAGAGAAGATTTAAATCCAATTGAAAAAGCAAAAGGATTTAAACAATTGATAGACGAATATGGATTAAAACAACAAGAATTGGCAGATATAATGGGAATGAATAGAAGTACAGTTACAAACTGCTTACGTATTTTAAATTTGGATCCAAGAGTTATAGATTTAGCATTAGAAGGAAAATTAACAGAAGGACATTGCCGTTCATTACTTGGTTTTGAAGATCCAGAACAACAATATAAAATGGCATTAAAAATAATAGAAACAGGACAAACAGTAAGAGATATAGAAAGAAGCCTAAAAAACAAGAAAAATGTTAGTAAAAATACAAAAGAAGATAGAAAAAAATATGAAGCAATTTATAGAGACATAGAAGATAGATTCCAAGGTTTCTTTGGAACAAAAGTAAAAATAGATGCTAAAAAAAGAAGTGGAAGAATAATAATTAATTATTCTAATAATGAAGATCTAGAAAGAATGTTAGATTTAATAAACAGAGATTAAAATAAAAAAATGCGAAAAATAATGAAAGTAAAACTAAAAAATGTTTCACATTTATAAATAGACCTTAACAAAAATGTTAAGGTTTATTTTTTTAACTTTAGGGGTAAACCACGGGTTATACCCGTGGTACCGGAAAGCTTATAGCG
>USDF01000010.1 GCA_900553405.1 uncultured Clostridium sp.
TAAAAAACTTAATTTAGATGGCATTCATGTTATTATAGGTCATGATGTTAATATGGTAGCAAAAGCAGATCTTGTTGTTTATACTGCTGCTATTAAACCTGATGATGTAGAACTTGTAAGAGCTAAAGAACTTGGTATTCCAACAATGGAAAGAGCTGACTTCTTAGGTCTTATTACAAAAGCCTTTGATGATACAATTTGTATCTCAGGTACACATGGTAAAACTACTACTACTTCTATGGTTTCTATGTGTTTTGTTGAGGCTGGTTTAGATCCTTCTATTCAAGTAGGTGCTACTTTAAAAGCAATAGATGGAAATTACAGAATTGGTAATAGTGAACACTTTATAATTGAAGCTTGTGAATATGTAGAGAGCTTCTTGAAATTCTACCCTAAAGCTGAAGTTATTTTAAATATAGATAATGATCATTTGGATTATTTTAAAAATATTGAAAACATTAATAAAGCATTTATAAAATATGTACAATTATTACCTGATGATGGTTTGCTAGTTGTTAATTTAGATAATGACTATTGTTCTAAATTACATAATTACACAAATGCAAAAACTATTTCTTATGGTATTCAAAATGATAAAGCCAATTTTGTTGGTAGAAATATAACATTTGATAAAAATGGTTTTCCTCGTTTTGACGTTTACCACAACAACTTCTTTTATGGTTCTTTTGAACTTTCAGTTCCTGGATCTCATAATGTTTTAAATGCCTTAGCTTGCATTGCTTTGTGTGATGCTTATGGAATTCCTAAACAAGACATAAAAACAGCATTAAAGAAATATACTGGTGCACATAGAAGATTTGAATTTGTTGGCAGTTTTGATGGAATTTCTATATATGATGATTATGGTCATCACCCAACAGAAATTAAAGCTACTGCTCTTGCATTAAAGAAGAAAAATTATCATCATTCTTGGGTTGTTTTTCAACCTCATACATATAGTAGAACTAAGAACTTGTTAGATGCCTTTGCAGATAGTTTAACTTACTTTGATAATATCATTGTAACTGATATATATGCAGCACGTGAAAGTAACACTTATGGTGTTTCTTCTCAAGATATAGTAGATAAAATTAAAGAACTTGGTAGAAAAGCTATTTACATTCCAGACTTTAATGACATAGTTACTTATTTAAAAGAAAATACTCAAAAAGATGATATTATACTAACTTTAGGTGCTGGTACAATTACTAATTTAGGACCAATGCTTCTAAAATAATTTTTAGTTTAAATAATAGAAAAACATATAATTAGAACTTTTTAATTGTTATATCCATATAATTTAAAAAGTACTAAAAGTTATTAAATTTGACAAATAACGACAAAGAATAATAAAAAGTAAAGGATTTAGCCTTTACTTTTTTATTTTTTTATGTTTGCATCATTTGTTTTAGCATCATGTCTGCAAATACACCATACCCAGTTGTAGGATCATTAACTAATACATGTGTTACCGCTCCTACAAATTTCCCATTTTGAATAATCGGCGAACCACTCATTCCTTGAATAATTCCCCCTGTTTTTTCTAGTAGTCTTTCATCTGTTATTTTTATTAACATACTTTTATTATCTTTGTTATTCGCTGTATAAATTCTTTGTATTTCTATATCATAGTACTCTTTCTTACCATCCTCTAGTTCACAAATTATTTGAGCTTTTCCCTTTTTTATTTCATCACGATTTAAAATTTCCATTTCGCTTTCAGTTATCTTTAAGCTATTTTTATTGGACACCTTACCAAATATTCCAAAACTAGTATTTTTATATACTTCACCTATTTTACTCGAACCTTCTATACTTCCTTTAATTTCTCCTGGCTTTCCTTTTTCTCCTTTTTGAATTGAAACAATATTTGTACTTACTAACTCCCCATTAGAAATTGTTATTAAATCTCCTGTATCTATATCTGTAATTCCATGTCCTAATGATGCAAACATTCCTGTTGATGGTATATAAAAAGATGCTGTTCCCACACCTGCTGCTGCATCTCTTACCCATAATCCTAATTTATATTCATTCTGTTTTGTTTGTACAGGCGTAATGTTTGTTACTTCTTCTGAATTTTCTCTTACATATTTAATTGAAACTTCTTTTCCTTTAGATGCATTTACTGTCTCTATTAAATCTTCTGTTGTTTCTATTTTCTTATTATCTATTGATATAATTCTGTCCCCTTCTTTTATACCTGAAAGTTCATATGGTCTTTTTCCTTCTATTTCTGACATTCCTACTATTAAGACTCCTTCAGTATATAATTTTAATCCTATAGCGTTTCCTAGCGGTATTACCTTTACTTTCGGTATTACATTTACAGAAATTTCTTTTAAGGGTATTTTGTCTAACAAATTTAAACTTAAGTCTATTTTACCTGTCTCATTCAAAGAATTATCTTCTATATTTTTTGTTGCAGCTTCTATTGTCCTATTCTGCTTATACTCGCCTATATTTGGATTAGAATTTTCATTTTCTTTAATAGATATTCCCCATAAAGTAGCTAAATTTAAGCTCTCTCCCTGCATTAAAATTATACTATTAGGCACTAAAGTAACACTTGCTACATAAATATATATAAACAATAAAATAAATAGTAATAAAATTACTTTGATTTTTCTTTTCAATTTAAAATCTCCTTTAATTTTTATTACTATTTATTTTTACCTATTTTTCAATTATCATTCTTATTTTTCCAAAAGGGACAGATTAACCTTTAGGATTTTTTAGTCGTTCGAGCTGAAAGCGAGTTACGAATAAAATATGCAGAGTAAACGTCCCCAATGGAGTGTTAGCTACCGAAATAGCTATTTGTTTTATATAAATCGTATTTTTCTCTTGCTAAGGCTGTTAAATATATTTTTCTCAAATCTCCTATACTATTTGATTTTTGTACATCTTTTTCATATTGGTCTGTATTTTTATTATATACTTTTATTTCTCCATCTATTATATCATCTATACTATATGTTTGTGCCATATTTACCATGCAATCATAACATTTATAGTTTGCATGTGGATAATATGCATATGTTGTACTATTATTTTCAAATGTTTGTAATTCAAAATCTGAATTTTTATATGCTGCAATTACTTTCTTTTTATTATCTACCACATCCATACTTGATGCAGCATGTACTTCATCTTCATTTTCTAATATGCCATTTGAATTATCGTCTGTAATTACATATATTGAATCTTTTGAAGTAAATTCTTTATTTTTATTATTTGTAATTATACAATAATTATTAAAATATTTTGCTCCTATTGGTATTCCTTGCATAAATGTTGCAACTGATATATTGTTTACTAGTTTATCCCAGTCTTCTTCTGTAAATATTGGCATTGCGAATTCATAATTTGCATTTGATGAATAATTTGCTATTGCTGTATTTAATGTTGTCTGTATTGTCCTTCTTATTACTGAAATTCTATTTTGATTAAATATTGAATCTTCTAGCATTGGATTATTATTTTTATCATTTAATTTAAATATTTTTTCTCCATTTGTATTTATTGCAAAATCTGTAATTCTATTTCCATTTTCATCTATAGCATTTTCTTGAGTTATATTTGATATTTTTTCATTCACCCATTTACTAAATTCATATGCATCTGCATAATATTGTACTGCACTATTACTATATAGATTTCCATTTGTTGTCATCTTTCTTACAAATGCTAGTGTTTCTATATCTGTTATAACTTGTTTTTGATTTTTATTAAGCCAAAAATAATTGTTATTATCTTTATCGTAATATACTTTTCTATTATTATAAGTTACATACTCATAATACTTAGGATTTTCAACTACATTATTTACTAAAATTGCTAATTGTTCTTGTAATATTTCTTTTTCTATATCTATTCCATTATATTTTAGAGATACTACATAGTCTTTTCTATGATAATTTCCCGCTAAGTCTGTATATTCTACTGTTTCTTTGTTTCCAATTTCAACTAAGTCAGGATTTATTAATGTTCCTGATTTTGTTATATATTCACTAGCTACCTTCCCATATATAGTTATATTGTTATCTAATGTATAATTTACAACAAAATCATATGCCCCAGATTCATTTCTATATCTACAAGAGTAATATATATATGGTTTTAAACCATATTGATAATCTCCTATTTCTTCATTATAGTATTTTCCATAAATATAATAACCATCATACATTGTATACACAATAGCTGGTATAAATGCTTGCAAACTTTCTTTATCATATCCACTAGCACCAAATTCTGTTCCTAATGAATTATAAAAAGTATTTATTGATGCTTCTATATCTCTTATTTTTGAATCACTTACACTTGAATATTTATTGTTTAATGTATTTAATTGAAATGCTTTTATTGCATCATGTGTAGCTGTTTGTAATTCTGTACTATATTTACTTTGAAGAGATATTGTGTCTATTTGTGTTTGTATATATACTGTTACTACCATAGATATTGGTAGCATTATTATTACAAATATAATAGCTAAGTGTTGTAATTTCATTATCTTTTTCCTTTCGTTTTTTGTTGTTCTACAGAAAGTTATCATACTATTTTATAACTTTCCTAAAAGATAAAAATGGACAGATTATACTATCTGCCCATTAATTTTTATCTAACACTTGTTGTTCCTTTTGCAGTAACTATTCCTGAATGTTGAGCAGCAATTTGATAAGTATCATTTCCTGCTATTTGATAAAAGAAGTTCTTTAATATTTGTGATATCGTTTGGTTAGTATTTTTTACTGTAACTGATATACGATCTCCTTCTTTTAATGTTATTTTAGCCTTTTCTTGTAACATAGCCTCTACTTGGCTTGTATAAAAACTATAATATAAATTTTCTCCTATTTTTGTCATTTCTGCTTGTGTAGTTTTTACTCCTGGATTTTCATCTAATTGTTGAATTTCAACATCAACATCAAATGAATTTCCTGTAGATGATAAAGTAGCTACAAATTTATCATAGTCATCTAATGTTAATTTTCCTGTTGTTCTTACTTTATCAACAAATTCTGTTGTTGCAGTTTGTACTGCAAGTTGTGATACATCATCTGTTCTTTCTGACATTGACATTAATGGAAAAACAAACATTAAAACAGCTGCTAAAAATATTGCTACAATGGTAATTAAACTATCTCCCATTTTTTGTTTCCTCCTTTAGTTTTTCTTTTTTATTTAATTAATGTAAAAATAATTATTCTTTTTTTCTTTTTCTTTATTAAACTATTATCAATTGTACTTCCATCTTCTGTATCACTTGATTGACTACTAGAGTATTCATATTCTCCTATTGTTTCAACAAATTTAGCTGATTTATATTTTCCTATAAATCCACCTGTTTGTAATGGTAACTTTGTATAATCTATATAATCCTCATTATTATTAGGATTTTTATAACTAACTCCATTTAAAAAGCAATCTAAATTTTCTTTAGTTTTGGCATAAGTACCTGTCCATGGTTCATGCCTTAAAGTTTCTTCTTCTAGGTCAAATGAAAAAATACTATCATTTAAACTTTCTTTATACCCTCCATCAAAATATGGAGTATATTTATTTTGCATAATTGTATCGTAGTTTTTTCCCCACAATTGCACACCTGCTGTTGTTTTTGCTCTTGAAGGTGTTTTATATATAGTAAGAGGCTTAATATTTGAAAACTCTCCTGTAGTTTCATTATAATTTGCCTCTCTAAATACTACTGTATAATTTTCTTTATAATATTTATATAGAGTAGGTATTATTGTTTCTAATCCTACTATTCTATTTTCAGCTGCTCTTCCTAAAACATTGTTGTCTTTTATATAATCATAATAGTTAGTCTCATCTTTTGCATATAATATAACATCAGATGTTGCTTTTACATTACTAAAAGCTATTACACTAACTGTTAATGCTAATACGAATGTTAGAAAAGCAAATGCCATTTTTAAAGCCTCTACAGCATTTTCCATATTTTAACTTTCCTTTAATATTTACTATTAGTTTCCTGATTTTGTTCCGGCTTCTACTACAGTTATATTATTTACATATCCTGTTTTTGCATCATATTCACAAGTTATAGTATATGTTTTTCCAGCTTTAAAACTTATTTTTGATGCGTTAATACTAGCAGTATCATTTTTTCCATTTATTCCTATAAGTAAACTTTCATCTTCTGCTGCTACTGTTATATTATGGTTTCTAACTGTGTCACATAAACTTCTTGCTCTAGTTCCGTTTACATTAGTTCCTTCATAATCTGTAAATTCTGAATTATATGTAGCTACTTTTTGTTGATCCATACCTGTTCCTGATAAAGCGTCTTTTGCTTGGTTAAATATCATCATACCAAGTCCTATAATTAAAATTGATAATAGTATTGCTCCTGCAATAATTAATGCTTTTGATGCATTCTCCATAATAAAATTCCTCCTTAATTTTTACTTTTGTTTTTATATTTTGCAAGTTATCTCTGTTTGTTTGTTTTATAAGAGTTAACTTAAAATTAATAACTAAATTTGTTCAAATAATAGATATTTTATTTGATTTGTTTTTTTATGATATTCTTTTTTAGTACAAATAAAATTCATGTTACTATAATTTTTTACAAAGCTTTCATATCCTAATTCTGAAATTGCTTCCATAGCATAAGTTTTATCTGACTCTTTAAACTTAATTTCTATTTTTATTGAATTTTCTTCGTTCTCTATATAACGTTTATTTTTATCTTTCGCAACGCCATTCTTTTCGTTTTGATCTGTTGCCTTATTAATTACAGTCATTAATGATGAGCCTATAATTTCTTGCTGTGTATATTTTTCGTATTCTAAATTAGTTTGTTTAGCTATTCTAGCAGTCTTTTCATAGTTATAATAAATATAACTTATGACTGCAATAATAATTAAGAAAATTCCTAATATTACTAATAGATTCTTTTTCATTTTATAAGTTCCTTTATATTATAACATTATTATTATTTTAATGCAATTGTAAAATTTATATTTTTTTACATTTTTTGCTATTTTTCTTTGTAATCATCAAATTTAATATATATTACTCTTTTGGTTGCTTCGCTAACTTTAACTTCTGTACACATATAATATTTAGTGCTATATGTATTATCATTGTTTTTTGTTAACGAATTTTCTTTTAAAAATTTGTTTTTTTCTTCATCTGTTTTTGATTCAAAATGAGGATCTGTTTTTACTTGTACTTGAAGATAATATGTATTTTCATTATAATTTTGTGTATCCAATTCATAATTTATATTATTTTGTTTTGCACTATTTGCAATACTTACTATATCATGTGCAGTAACCTGTATAGGTTTTTCTTTTCCGTTATCATCGGTATAACTTCCATAATATTTCAAATAGTTATTGTTCCATTCGGCAATTTTAGCATCTTCTACTTTTTGTACGGTAGACCTACTAAATTCAGAAAAAGAATTAAAAAGTGCAACACCTACTGAAATAATCATTACCCCTAATAGAACACTAGCTGCCATAATTAAAGCCCTTGATGCATTCTCCATATTCTCCTCCTATTATTATAATTTATAAGTCATTTTAGTTATTCTTCCTGTTTTTTTATCATATTCGAATCCTTCATATTTAAAAGTCTTTGATTTTATTTCTGTTAATAAATTTTTTATATTATTATAAGCTTGTATATCATTTGTTATCTCGTCTGGTAGCTTTTCATTTTCTCCATACCCCAATATATTTTTTATATCATTTGTTCTCATTGCTGCTAATTGTGCTGTAGTTCTAGATATATTACTTGCTGTTTTATGGTAAAATATATGTCCATCTTTCTTATTTCTACTTGAATATTTATCTATTTCGCTTTGTATTTTTTCAACTTGCTCACATATTTGTCTTGCTGTATATGTTCTATTTTTTACAAAATATTTTTCATTTATAGTACTTTCAAATTTAACATATAATTCTAGTTTAGTATATCCTTTGTTATTTGATTCGCGTGTATTATAATCATCTACCATATTTGCAAGTGAAAGTATTTCACTACCATATATATTTCTTGCATATACATCATATTTTTTATTAAATTCTGTAATTGCTTCTACTTCATCATTTGATTGCTCAATTGATTTTAATCCACTTAAATTATTATAAAAAAACACAAGGAGTCCAATAACTAATAATGCAATTAATACTCCCCCTGCCATAATTAGGGCTTTTGATGCATTCTCCATTATTTTCCTCCTCCTTTTACTATTTCATTGCTGACATTGTGTTAAATGATGTTGACATACTTGTTAATCCGATAAATACTAATGGAATAATCAAATATCCAACAAAAAGCATTACCATTGGTGCAAATCCAATACCTTTTCCTATCATTCCTTTTTTTGAAATTAGTCTTTCATTTGATTCTTTACGTTTTGATTGGTAATAATCTCTTTCTGTATCTAATTCATCAAATGCATCTTTAATTGGTATTTTTTCAACAGCTGCTTGAAGACTTTCAATAATTCTTATAAACTGTTGATAAGTTACTTCTTCTTTCATAGCTTCAAGTGCTTCCCAAGGTCCACTCTCATAATCGTTAACACATTTGCTAATTGGATCTTTAAATATATTTGAATATCTTTCTAGCCATTCTAATATGATTTCAACATTAACTCTCTCTATTCTCATAAGCATTAAGATGATTGTTTGGAATTGCATTACTTCGTCTTCCATTTCCATCTCTCTCATCTTCTTTTGGAATTTTAGAAGCCATATTGGTGACATATATGCAATCATTGCAATTACCATACCACCCAATACTTCTAGCCAGCTTAAATATTCGCTATTTACTGTTTTTATTTTGCCCATTATTCTTTCTGCTGCAGTAGCTCTTTCCTCATCCTTTTTGTCTATATAATCTTTATTTACATTTCCTTTTTTCATTGCTTTTTCTATGTCTTCTTGTTTTAAGTCTGATTTTCCTTTAAAATATTTTATATATTCATTATCAGATTTTGTAAGTTCATCTGCCTTTTTTCTGTCCTTTGCACTCATGTCACCTATTATATCATAGGTTGTTGTCGGATCTGTGTATACATTATTTATTGTAATTCTATGTAATTGCCAAAAGAATACAACAGATACGACAAATGCTACAACACATAGCAATATTCTATTTATATATAGCCATTGTATTTTGTCTTTTGATGCAGCTTCTTTCATAATTGTTTTTATTTTTCTTGATTCTTTTGTTCCTTCTTTTGGTATAAATAAATCTACAAATTTCTTTATTGGTTTTATTTTATATAGTTTCTCTTGCCATGGATTTTCTGTATTTTTTGTATTCATTTTTGTAGATCCATTATCTTTTAGTTTTCTTGTTAATATATAACATACAAATGTTGCTATTAAAATTAATATTTGTACAAGCATTCCATTTTTTCCATTATAGAAGCTTTCTACGAAACTAAATTGTGATATTGCCCAATTTTTTATTGGCTCTAAGCACAACATTGGAACAATAGCTATAACAGATAAACTTTGGAATACATAGTCTAACTTATCTCTTTTTAATATTTCAAGTTGCATTTCTTGTGTAATATTATTTAAGTTTTTTAAATATAATGATGCTCCATCTACTTTTCTATCACCAAATTCTTTTGTTAAATATGATACTCCAGCAAATTCTTTTAAGTATGCATTTGGTGCTACATCATAGTATTTTTCAAGTTCTCCCTCTGGATTATCTGAAATTAATACTTCATATATTTTTTCAGCTTGTCTTGCCATTTCTGGATTTTCATCATCTTGCGCTGTTTGATATATAGCTTCTTCTACCATATTAAATTCATGGTATGCATGTCTTATTTCAGAAAAGAAATTTATTTGTTGTTTCAATAAGTTATTGTCTATTTTATCTACTCTTCCATCAATAAAAGTATCTAATAAGAATATTTCGAATATTAATAATATACTCATTAATAGTGTGTTATTGTTTGTTAAAATAATGATTGCAATTGTTAATGGTATAATAATTAAGAAAGTTCTAGTTAATATTCTAGCAGTTTGCATTCTAGTCAAGTATTCATCATCTATATTAATAATTTCTAGTCTTCTTCTTATCTTCAACAAATATCTTTTTATAAAAGGTGTTTTTAAGTAAAAAACATATAATTTTTGATATATAATTTCTTTAGAAAATGCTGAAGTTTTTGTTCCTTGTTGTAGTTTTCTTATATATTTTTCTTCTTTATTATTTCTTTTTAATATAAAGAATACTATTACTATAATTGCAAATAATGCTCCAACACCTATCATCATATACATTAGCATTTGGTTATTCATTTACTTATCAACACCTCCTTTTATCTTGCTCTATGTCCCGCGCAGGGTATCTCTATTATTTTTGTACTGGTTTTCTTCCTCTTTTTTTAGGTGCAGGTAATTCTTGTGGTTCATCTTCTGCATATCTCTTCACCTTTGTTCCCCAATTTCTTTCTACGAATTTTATAAATTCTTCTGCATCTGCATCATCCATGTTATTTAACATTTCACGGATATTATTATCTGATATTTTATTTGTTAATACATATGTTCCATCATGATATTCTAATATGTTTTGATATTTATATAACTCTTTGTTTGTACTTTTGCTAAAATAATATGTCGCATTATCCATAAATTTGTCGAATTTTCCTTCTAATGTTTTTTCTTTTCTATGGTCAAATGTATATTCATTTTTTTCTTCTACTGGTATACATTCTGTAACACGTTCTATATATCTTCTACCTCTAAAGTCTTTTACTAAGTGAATATCAAAGTTTAATACTGAAACAACTTGTTCTTCTGCTGTTCTTTCATCTTTGAAAACCCCAGCTCTTAACATTGAGTTACGTAGTGCTGTTACTAAGTCTGGGAATGTTTTAGCATGGTGAGTAAATAATGTAAACTTAGATGCAACCTGTGCAGATTGAATCATCCAAGATGCTACGGGGTCAGTTGCAACCTCACCAATGATATTAACAGAACCATCAGTTTTCTTTTGAACGTCCAAACACTCTTGTCCAGATACTGTTTCTGTTTCACGCATTGATAAAATATTTCTTGTAGGATATATTTTTCTTAAGTGAAGCTCGAATGCAGTTTCTGTAATACGAAGGTTCATCGTTTCATATATATTTTCAATCATAGCCATAAGCATTGTTGTTTTTCCGGCAACCTTGTTCACCAGTTAGTGATATAATTCTTGCACCTTTTACTAAATATTTTAAAAGATCTATTGTTTCTTCTTTTCCTGGGAAACGTACTATTTGTTCTAGTGTAGCACGTTTAACGTCAAATTTTCTTACGAAGAATGCCCATGTTTCTGACATACTTGGTCTTACAACAACAACACGAGAACCATCTTTCATTTCATTGATTTTATAACCATTTGTATCTGATAATTGTCCTGGGTTATTGTATTTATAAATATTTTGACATACTCTTTTTAGTTCTGCTTCTGTTCCAAAAGATAAGAATGCTAAACGTATTGACTTACCATGGAACATTATCCAAATACTATCACAAGCACGAGGAACTTTGTGATCAACTATTTGATCTAAATAATCTCCATCTGTCTGTGCTACTTGGCTTAAGAAACTCTCTGGTAATCCAGATACACCACCTGAAATACCATCTATGTTCATATCACGAATTTCATCTATACTTGAATATCCTTTATAATGTTGATAAATTCTTTGTACTACTACATTTAATTTATCTTGGAAAGCAAGTACAAAATTTTCTTTTTCAAAAATTTCGTTAATTTCATCTTCTGTTATTACATAAGAAGGTTTAGTTTCTCCTGATATGTATTTTAATCTTGCTAAGTCATATTTATTTATTATTTCACTTAATGCTTCATATCCAAAGTCTTGTTTATACATATAAAGAATTATTTCAAATTTATCTTGTGCAGTTAAAAGTGATGGTACATCAAAAGGTATTGCTGTTGATATATTTATTTCTGATACACCATATTCTTTTGATAATATGTCAAAGATTAATTCCTTTACATATTTTTTATCGTTAACATCTCCATATGTACAGCCTTTTAATGCTTTCTTTAATTCATATTTTTTATTTTTTCTTCTTTTTAATTCTTCCTCTGAAAGACCTATATCATATAAGTTAATCTTTGTTATTTCATCTAATCTTTTCTTTACAAAAGCAGTCATTTTTTCTAGTGTATACGTTTTATCGTCTACTTGTACTTTTTCTTCTTCTTTTTCATCTTGTCTCTTTTTTAACTTACGTATAATTAGAAATCCTGCTATTAGTAATACTAATAAGATTAATATTATATTACCAAAGTTCATAGCATAAGGCTCCTTCCTTTATTTCTTTAGTTACAATTTTAATTGTAATTCTTGTAGCTTATATATTAAATCTTTTGCTAATCTTGCAGTTTCTTCTACAAATACTGCATTTCTATCATCTGGTTCAACTCTTCTTAATCTTAAGAAAAATTCTGCTACTTTTCCTTCTGAGCAACTTTCAAAGAATAATGTATTATATGGAATAGCATTTATTTCTTTCTTTTCTCTCATATATCTAGTAACATTTTTTACATTGTACTTTGAATATTTGTCATATCTTCCTAGATTTAGTAGTATATTATTTTTCTTAAAAAAGTCATTTTCTTCTCTTAATTTCATAAAATTATCTATTACTTTTAATCTTTGTGTCATATTCACTATTATAATATCTGAAAGTTGTAATATTTCTCTTACTTGTTCTTTTGGCATTCTTTTTGAAACATCTATAAATACTAAATCATAGTTTCTATTGGCAACTTGCGCTATATTTGGATACACTTCTGCTATTTGTCTATATTCTTCATATTCTTTTGTTCTTGATGCACAAAGAACATCTAATCTATCTTTAAAAACTATTTTCGTATAATTAGACACAATATTAGTAGAAGTTTTATTACTATTTATTATTTTTACTAGTCCTTCTATACCTGATTCTAGTCCTACTTGTGCATTATTAGAAAAAGTTTTTACTAATTGTTTCATTTTTTCTAAATTCCAATAGCTATCTTCCAAGGTTGTATCGGCAAAACTAGTACTAATATCTAATATTCTGTAATTATGTTCTATTGCCATATAAGTAGATAATGCTACCATTGACATTGTTTGTGCAGTTTCTTTATCTTCATTACTCCAAAATGCAATTATTGCCATTTTTATACTCCTTTTTCTATTTTTTTAAATGTGTTTCTAAGCATTCTTTCATCTACATCTTCCAAAATTTTAGTTGCTAAATACATTAGTCCCTCTTTATATTGACTGCTTAATCTCCTAAATTTTATCTTAGAAACTCTTTGATTATTGTATATAACCGTTTGATCTCCAACTTCAAATGGAAAATAAATTTTTTCCTCTTTCCAGTTAATTTTGCTTCCTGTTGTTAAAAAGTTTAAGTAATCGTCTTCCTCTTTTAATATATTTTTTGCAAATAGTACTTTAGTTGCATTAATAGTAGTTTGAAGTCCACTAATTGATTCCAATCCTCTTTTTATTGAATACATATCAAAAGATGTAATAAAATAAACTTGTTCAAATGTTTCTAATTCAAAACTTCTTACTGCATTTGGAGTATCCATATCTATTAATGCAATATCATAATTTAATTCTACTAGCTTAGGCATTCCTAAATACTCTTTTATATTGTCCATATTTTCAAACCCAACAGCTATATCTATTCCTTCAAATTCTGTAACATAAGATTTTGAAGGTCTAATTACTGGAACTATGTATCTTGCTTTTTGTGTTAGTGTTGCATCTATTAATATTACTTTTTTTCCCATTTCCACTAATATCTTAGCAACATACAATATTAAATCTGTTTTGTCATAAGCTCCAATGAATCCTATTTTTTTCATTGCTTTCCTCCGTTTTTAATGTCTCAACCTATAAGGTTGTGTTTTCTCTTTTAATTTTAATATCCACCTAATGTTTCTAAGTAAGTTTGTCTTTCTTCTTTTGCTTTTGTAATTTGTTCTTGTACTCCTTCTTCTATGTTGTCTACTCTGTCTTGAGCATATTGAGCTAAAGTACCATCTATTATATTTGTTCTTGTACTTGCGTTTTGATTATATCTTGCAAACAATGCATTTTTAGCTTCTTGTTCAATATTTGGATTTGAATTTAATGCACTTTGTACTGCTCCACTTGGTACATATGTTGGAATTACAGAACTTTGTAATCCTGGTTCTACATATGTTGTTGCATAAAGTAAAGATCCTTTATCTATAAAAGCTTCTATTATAGCATTTGACATTACCATAATTTCTGTTTCGTTTAAGTTTATATCAATAGAATTAGCTGAATCAACTCCATCTATTTGTGGTATTTCAACTTTTTTCTTTGAAACTACAATATAATCTACTCCATTTGATAATCTTAAACGTACATCTATATAATCTCCACTTTGTATTTGTGTTGGTAAAATAATAGTGTTATATTCTTGTTTTCTTATATCTGATGTAGTTTTATTTTCAAATTCTTCTACCATATTGTCTGTTATAACTGTTCCTATTTTCAAATCAATTTTTGCTATTGTCTTTTCTGTTAATTCTACAGATAGTGCATTTTCTGGAATAGCTGCATTTTGAATTGATCTTTTAATCAATTTATCATAAGATACTGTTTCTCCTGATTTTACATCCTGTGCTAATACATATACTGTTTTACTGTTAGTTTGTTGTTTTTTAGCCTCTTGTTTTAAATTATTTAATTGCATAAATAAAAATACTATTACTGTACCAGTTACCAATAGTGTTCCTAATATTCCTATTAATAAATAATTATTTGCTTTTCTTTGCATTGGATTCATTGCCATATCTATATTCCTCCTTATTTTTGACAAAATATTATTACTTATTTCATTGTACAACAATTTATGTAGAAAAACAATAAATTACGGCAAGTGTCATATAAAAATAATATGATTGTAATATTTTTGTAATATTAGCTTGTACAGCTAAAAAATATACCAAAAGGGACAGATTTACCTTTTAGTAACGTCCCTTTTGGTACTTTTTATTTTATCTTCTGTAGCAACACCAACTTGTTCTTCCTCCAGTTGTATTGTTTGTTACATTTACTGTAGCTACATCTGATGTATTATTGTTTCTACAACAATTGCAGTTGCAACTATTATTGTTATTTGAATTTTGTATGTCTGCTAATCTATTTGCTATTCTTGTTATATCTTGATCACTTAATGTTGTTGTATTATTAGACTGGCTGCACCTGCAAAGCCATTTACAGCAATTGTTATTTTGTTCTCTACATCTTTGGAAAAAGAATTCTGCAATAATTGCTGTTATAAAAGCTAATATAGTATAAACAATTGCATATATTAAAAATGTTGCGTCAAAAGCGGCAAATGCTACTATTAAGTATATTGCGAAAAATGTAATTGCTGTTAAAAATGGATTTCTTAGTATTTTCTCTACTACAATAGCCAAAAGAATTGTTGCTACTGGTAAAGCAAAAAATAAAAGTAATGTATTCATATTTATCTCTCCTTATGTTTTTTCTTTTTTGTATATTATATGAATTCACTACTTTTTATGTTCCTATGATACTTTATTGATACTCTACTTTTACTAAATATAAACCTTGTGGTGGAAGTGTTTTTCCTGCTCTTGATCTTTCACCATTTTCTATAATTTCAGGAATCTCATCTGGTTTTATTTTTCTTAATCCTACATCTACTAATGTTCCTGCAATTATTCTAACCATGTTGTACAAAAATCCATTACCCGTAAGTTCTATTACAATTCTATCTCCTTGTTTTTCTACTTTAGCCTTGTATATAGTTCTTACACTACTTTTGCTACTTGTACCACTTGCTTTAAAAGCTCTAAAATCATGTTCTCCCTCAAAGTATTTTACCGCTTCTTGCATTTTTTCTACATCTAATTTATTTGGTATAAAATACTCTAAATTTCTATATATGCTAGAACCTTGTTCACTATTATTAATTACATATCTGTATGTTTTTTGTTTGCAATGATATCTTGAATGAAAATTTTCTTCTACTTCTTCTGCCTTTTGAATGCGTATAGATTTTTTTAGTTTTGTATTCAAAGCTATTGGGTATTTTTCTACAGGAAGCTTGCTATTTGTCTTAAAGTTTGCCATTTGAGCTAAAGCATGTACTCCTGCATCTGTTCTTCCAGATGCAATCAAATCTACTTTTTCTCCTGTTATTTCTTCTATTGCTCTTTCAATTTCTCCTTGTATATTTAACTTGTTTGGCTGTTTTTGCCACCCATTGAAATCTTTTCCATCATATTCAATTGTTAATCTAATATTTTTCATATTAAAATTCCTTTTATTTTTATGCTTCTTTCTTGTTTTCTTTTTCAAATTTAGTTCTTAATTTTTTTATCTTATTTGCTTTTACTGTGTTTCCTTCTTTAAATCTATTTGTAATCATTTCTTTAATTAATATTTTCTTTAACGTTTCTTCATTTACGTCTACTATTAAAGTTCCATCTTTTGCTACAGATATTTTTCCTGTTTCTTCAGAAATAACAATAGCTATGCTATCTGTTTCTTTTGAAATTCCAATTGCAGCTCTATGTCTTGTTCCTAGTGCTTTAGCTATTTCTTTATCATTTGCAAGTGGTAGTATACATGCTGCCGCTACAATTTTATTATTGCTTATAATAACAGCTCCATCATGAAGAGGTGTATTTGGTACAAATATATTTACCAATAATTGTGGAGAAATCTCACTGTTCATTTCTATTCCAGTTTCTGCAATATCTCCTATTTTTATATCTCTTTCTAGTACTATTAATCCACCTGTTTTGTGTGATGCAAGCTCTTCTGCTGCAATAACTATTTTATAAATATCTTCTTTGGATTTTGTAATTATATCTTTATCTATTCCAAAAAATTTAGTAAATTTATTTGTTCCTAATTGTTCCAATCCTCTTCTTAGTTCTGGCTGGAATATAACTATCATTACTATTACTCCATATGTCATAATTGAAGTTAATATGTAATGTAATATATCTAAATGAATCCATCCACTTATTAAAGTAGCAACAATCAATAATGCTATTCCTTTTATTAACTGCCAAACTCTTGATTTCTTTGTCATTTTAATTAGTTTATATGCTAAAAATATTACAATAGTTAGATCTATTGCAAGTGAAATAAGCCTTAATGGATTCTCTTGTAAGTTTGTAATATATTCAACTACATTTACTTGCCAAAATGTATCTATAACGTTAAAAAAACTATCTTTCATTTATTTTCTTCCTTTTATTTATTTTTACATTGCTACTAAATAATATATTAATGTTCCGCCTATTCCTAATACCATTAAAGCTGCTAAAAATATAGCCATAACTTTTGTTGCTATTTTTCCAATATCTCTTTGTTTTTTTGCCATAAGATGACCTCCTTATAAATATCACTATATTTAGTTATAACATAAACATATATTTTTTTCAACAATTTTTGCATATAAAAAAACAGAAAAAAACTAGAAATTTTTTCTTTCTAGTTTTAATAATTTGGTGACCCCTACGGGAATCGAACCCATGATTCAGCCTTGAGAGGGCTGCGTCTTAACCGCTTGACCAAGGGGCCTTTTCTTAATGCTTATTTATAATAACATTTTTTTTAACTGGTGTCAATAGGGACGCTCCTTAGTTACATTCTTATTGTCACTAATGACACCATTCTTTTAGAATTTATTATTTTTGTCTATAGCAAAATTAATTTGTTTCAAAAGTTTTTTCTAGAATTTCATTTAATCTTTCATCCTGTTTTGTTAAATATAAGTATCCTATTAATGCTTCAAATGCAGTTGAATGACTATACTCATCTAAATTAGCATTTTTAGGTAGATGATGATTTTGAGCATTTCTACCTCTTCTTACTATGTCCTTTTCTTCTTCAGTTAAGATTTCCGTAATATTTTTTAATATTTTTGCCTGTGCTTGTGCTTTAACATATTTAATTGCTTCTACATGTAATTTATGTGGATTTAATTTAGTATTATTTACTAGATTTGTTCTAATATATAATTCATATACAGCATCTCCAATATATGCCCAAACTAATGGAGGCATCAATTTTACTTCTTCTATATCTTTTTTTCTTTCTATTAATTCTTCCATTTATTCTTCCTTCTTATTTTGCTATTTCTAGAGTAATTTTTCCTAGTTTTCCTGTTCTAAAATCATCTATTAGAATATTTGAAATTTTTTCTTCGTCTATTCTACCACCAGAAACTATAGCTCCTCTTTTTTTACCAATCTCATATAATATTTCTAATATATTTTCATTTTCCATTTGATCTTCATTTGATAATTTCTCTTCTATTATTTCATTTGAAATTCCATATCTGTTTATTATTGATTCTCTTTTGTTTTCTAATAAATATTTTAACAAGAAATATGCTATTTCTGTTTTCTCTAAATTGTCGTCTTTTATTGTTCCCGTAAAAGCTAAGTGAAATGCAACTTCTTGAGGTTCTAATTTTGGCCATAAGATTCCCGGTGTATCTAATAATTCTATATTTTCTTTTACTCTAACCCATTGTTTTTGTCTTGTAACACCCGGCCTATTTCCTACTGCCGTAGATGATTTTTTTGTTATACGATTTATAAAAGAAGATTTTCCTACATTAGGTATCCCTACTATCATAACTCTTATTGATCTTCCTACTCTTCCTTTATTTGAAAAAGTTTCTTTATCATCTTGCATTATTTTTTCTATTTGCCTTATCGTTTCTGGCACACCTTTTCCAGAGTTTGAATCTGTTAGTATTGCTACTATTCCTTGTTTTTTGTAGTATTCTACCCATTTTTCGTTTTGCTTTTCTTCTGCTAAATCTGCCTTATTTAATATTATAATTTTTTTCTTGTTTTTTGTCCATTGTGCTATATCTGGGTTTTGACTAGATAGTGGTATTCTAGCATCTAATATCTCTATTACTACATCTATTAATTTTAAATCTTCTTGTATTTGTTTTTTTGTTTTTGCCATGTGTCCTGGGTACCAGTTAAGGTTGATTTTGTGATAACTATTATCTTGTTCTTTCTCCATCTATATTCACTCCTTCACTTTAATTTAACATTTACTTCTCCATCTTGAGATATAATGATACTATTTATATTTTTTAATAAAATGTCTCTTGTTAAAGTATCAATTTTATTTCTTTTAATTTTCTTATTTAACTCTTCTAATACTATTTCAACTAATTTATCTTTTCTAATAGAATGGCTTGTACATGCACCATTTCTTACATATGATGTACAATGATAATATTCATAGTTCTTTACTTTTCTTACTGTAAATGAGCTTCCACAATCTGCACACTTCAAAAAGTTATAAAATAAATCTTTTTCTTTATTGCTTCTTGCAGATTTATTTTTATTTAATATTTCTTGTACTTCATCAAACTCTTCTTTTGATATAATTGGCTCATGATTATTTTCAACTATTATCCATTCATCTTTATTGGTTGTAATTAATTTATGAGTACGATAACTTTCTACCTTCTTCTTCCATTGAATTAAATCTCCTGTGTAAACTCTATTTTGAAGTATTACATTAATCATTTTTACATTCCACTTTTTGTCTACTTCTATATTGTTATTTTTTATTTTATATGAAGCAGGTGTTAAAACATTGTTACTATTTAATTCATTAGCTATCTCACTTGCTGTTTTCCCTTCTATTATATCATTAAAAATTTTAATAACATTCTTCGATGCTTCTTCATCTATTATTAATTTATGTTTATCTTTTGGATTTTTTAAATATCCATATGTAGCAGAAGTTCCAATAAACTCTCCATTTAATCTTTTAGTTAGCAATGCACTTTTTACTTTTTTAGATATGTCTTTTGCATAAGCATCGTTTAATAAATTCTTAAATGGAACAATAAGGTTGTCCATTGAATCTGGATTTTCAAAACTGTCTATATTTTCTATTACTGATATAAATCTAATATTTAAAGAAGGAAATATATTTTCAAAATACATATCCGCTTCAATATGACTTCTTGCAAATCTAGATAAATCTTTTACAATTATGCAATTAATCTTTTTATTTTTCATATCTTGTAATAGTTTTTCAAATCCTGGTCTGTTGAAATTAGTGCCACTATATCCATCATCAATATAGTATTCTATTAATTCTAAATCTTCTTTACCATTAATATATTGTTCAATTAATTCTCTTTGATTAACTATACTATTTGATTCCATATTTTCATTATCTTCTTTTGATAATCTTAAATATCCTGCTACATTCCAATTTGATATTTTAATCACTCCTTTTTAACTCATATTTTTCATAAATCCTTCAAGTTCTTTAATTCTAACTGCTTTAACTACAACTCCTAAATTATTTGGTATTTGAATAATAGCTTTTGGATTAGTTGGAATATTTTCAAACACAACACTTCCTGTACTAGTATGTTGTGGTCCACCATATAATAAGCCTAATAGTTTACATCTAGAGCCAAAAAAAGTAGCATTGCCTTGTGTATATGAAGATTCATTACAAAAGAAAATTGGCGATCCACTAGATCCTGGGAAACAAGCCATATCAATTAAAAATTCTTTTTTCCCATTATAATCAAATTTTAAGTGTGTAGAAGTTATGCCTTTTCGAATTATTGGTTTATTATTATAAGAATCCTCAAGTCCGTTAGGATATCCAATCATAATAATATCTTCCATTGCAGAACAATCTTTAACTTCATCTTCGTTTATTATTAAATCTGTTCCAAGCTTTCCACGATACAACCTGACTTTATATTCCTGACTATAACTATCTAGCGAAGCTATGGGTATTGCGCACAAGTCCACATCATTGTCAGGATGATTAATTATTTTAAATTCATCAAGAGTTATCGTAAATTTTTGTTGATCTAGCGGATTATTATTTTCATCTGCCCTACACACAGAAAAAATAATTTTTTTAGCATCTTTCACAACATGTTTGTTAGTAATAATTACAGGTTGGCATGTGCCTTTTTCCAAATTTTCATTAAAATTCATAAAAAAACCTGTACCAGTTACAATTTTCGTTTCATCAATGATATTTATTATCTTTGTAGTACAATAAATCAATTGTTCTGATAGTTGCATTTTATATCACATCCTTTTTTTTATAATATCTTATTAATACAAATTTCTTTTTACAAAATCATTATATATCCATTCAGGTCCGTAATCAAAAACTTGAATTAATTCTTCAATCAATTCTTGCTTTGACATTCTATTTAAGTATTTAATTGCTTTGTCATATTTCTCTTCTTGCTCTTTTTCATACTCTTCTTGTAATCGATTTTGTTCTTCTTCAAAACTAACTGCCTCATTTGGAAAAGCAGTAAAATATGTTGCAACTATATGCTTACATATTATTCTTTTACCATTAGCTAAGGGACAATTACATGAAGATTTCCTAGGATGTTCAATATCCAAATGGACATTATAATTATTGGTTCCTTTTACAATGCTTGAATACTCATTTTCATTTATTTTATTCAATTCAACAACCCTTTTTTCTTTATAATAATCTAAACATCTCCAACATGAACTACCACTAGCTAAAGATATTATTCCCATAACTTTACTCCTCTTTATTTCCATTTCCTAGCAATTTTATTTTTTCAGCATTATTAAGTATATTTAATTGATACTTTGCAATTTCACTTAATATTTCAAATCTTTCCTCTTTACTTTTTCCTTCTTTAATTAATTCTGCATTATGTGATTCTAAATTAGATAATACTGTTAATTCATTTATTGTAGCATAATCTCTAATATTTGAATTTTTAGCTAAATCAGGATTAAGTTCTCTCCATTTCTTAGCCGTTGTGTTAAATATGACTACATTTAAAATATCAGCTTCTTCAGCATATTTTAACCATTCTCTATTTTTATAAAAATCATTATCTGGCAATATGTAATTTTTAATTGCATCCGTATGTATTAAATAATTGTTTTTCGTTAATATTCTTTTTACATCCCACTCCCTGTTTTGATTTTCAATTTCTTTTAACCTTTCAAATTCTTTTATTAAATACAGTTTAAATACCGGACTAATTGCAGAAGCAAATTCGAAAGCTATATCTTTATGTGCATAAGTTCCTCCATACTTTCCTCGTTTTGAATATATACCAATTGCATTTGTTTTTTCACACCATTCAGTAACACTTAATGTAAATGTATGAAGCCCTGCACTTTTTCTAAACCCGTCGAATTCGACGGAATTAAAATTTGGATTATAAATCGACTCCCATGTCCCTAAAAATTCCAAAGTAATTCTATTTCTTAGCCAGTTTCTTATAATGTCATCAGCTTTCGATTTTCCCTCTTTGTATTTACCAAAATCAGAAATACAAATATAATCATTATCATCTATATTTGTAACATTTACTTTAATATTTTGAACTTCTATTATTTTATTTGACATATATTCACCTCCAATTTATCAAATTACGAAAGATAAAAATTTGAAAAAATGTTGTTTTTTCAATAGTTTCGGCTAGTGTTTAGATAATTCGTACTTTCCCAGTTGATGTTCATTTGATTTTGTATTTGTTCATTTTTTTCATTATTTTTCTTTTCTTGTCTTGCTTTTCTTTTTTGATACATATCCATATTTATCACTTCCTATCTTTTATACTTTTTATTTTCTACCTCTTTCAAAATAATTTTATTATTATAATTAAAATTATCATTTTCTTCATACATTTTTTGCTTTCTTAATCAATTAAACTATTAACGAATCAACCTCTTCAGGTAACACTGCATTTATTCCAACCTTATTAAAATTAATAATATTTTCACTCATATCATCTACAAATAATATTTCATCTAAATTACAATCATTCAATTTTTTAATTATTTTAGTAGCATTAATTTTCAGTTCTTGAGTTCCAGCTGAAATTATTTCTATATCATTTCCATAATGCTTATGAACAAAATCTTCTTTTGCTTTTAAATGAAATGAAAATTTCATTCCAGAAACGCAATATATTTTAGTATCATTTTTTCTTAAAATATTAATCAGCTTAAGAATCGGTTCTGATACACTACAAATTTCAATTTTTTCATAAAAATTTTCTGGATTTAAATATGCATTCAAATAGTAGCTAAATAATTTATCTTCACTTTGATTACGCTTTTCTTTATACTTCTTATCTTTGTGAATAGCAAGTGTCTCATCGAAATCAAAAATTGCTACTTTTATATTATTTAAATTTATTTTATTCATTTTTATTTTTCCTTTTCCTTTTAATGAGTTTCTTCTTTAATTAATATTATTTAAAATGACGGCTTCCCTTTTATATATTTAAAGAAACCAAATGAATATGTTATTCTTTTTATACGAGCCTTGTTAAATTGTTTAAATAATCTATATATTCCTTCTAATCCCATTTTGCTAATAAACTTAGGAGCCCTTTTTATTTTTCCTGATACAAAATCCACTGTTCCTCCACTGCCAATAGCAAATTTAACTCCACATTTTGTTAGTTCTTCTAAATTATCTCTCATAAAAAATTCTTGTTTTGGTGCTCCAAATCCAACAAATATTATATCTGGTTTTTCTTCCTTTATATGATTCATACAATCTTCTACAAATTTTTCTGAAAATGGATAGTTCTCATATGGTGGTGAATATCCTCCTACTCTTATGCCATATTTTTCTTTAACATTTAAGACAGCTTGCCTATTTGAATCTTCTAAGCCACCTAAAAAATAAATTTTCATATTGTTTTCTTTTGCATATTCACAAAAATCAAATACAATTTCACTACCTGACAATTTTTCAACTTGTTTAAATCTTTTGTCTGTAAGTCTTGCAAATTTTAATGGTATTTGTCCATCTAATGTTGCATAATTTTGATTTACAAAATCGAATAATTTTTCATTTGTATTTGCTAGCCTAATTATTTGCGCATTAAGTGTAACAATACATTTTGTTTTATTTGGATCTTTTTTAAATAATTCTTCTTTATTTGTAAGATTTATATTTAAATTACAATATTTCACTATTTTTCTCCTTTAAATTAAAATATTTTATTTGCATCCTATATATGGAATATTTCTATTAAATCCATCTTCATCATCAAATCCATATCCTATTATAAATTTATTTGGAACTTCAAAACCTAAATAATCTATATTTACTTCAACTTCTCTTCTACTTGGTTTACTTAATAAGCTACATATTTTTATATCTCTAGGATTTTTTTCTTTTAAATGTTCTATTAAATACTTCATGCTTCTTCCTGTATCTACTATATCTTCTATTATTAAAACATTTTTATCTTCTACTTTTTTCTTATCTATGTCTAAATATTTTTTTATTTCTCCTGTACTTTCTGTTCCTTCATAACTTGATATTTTTATAAACTCTACTTGCATTCTCGTTTTCATTTTTAATGTTAAATCTACTGCAAAAAATGCAGCACCATTTAATACACATATTGCCACTATTTCTTGTCCATCATAATTTTCATCTATCTGTTTTGCTAATTCTTCTATTCTTTTATCTAATTCTTCTTTTCCTATTAATTCTTTTAGTTCCATTTATTCCTCCATTTTTTATAAAAAATTTATTCATTTTTCATAACTTATATTAATAACCCAATTATATAAAAAATACAGATAATTTTCAATATAATTACCTGCATTTTCTTATTTAAAAATTAAAGTCAAGATATACATAGTTTGACATATCATATGCTAAATTTCCTTCAATCATCTCTTTTGCTTTTTTACATACTTTTGATATTCTCTCTCCATTTACTAATGGATCAATATATCTAACTTTTGTACCATGATGTACAGAATACACCCCTTTTGGCTCTTCTTTTGAAGTTTTTACTTTTTTAGCTTTTGCCCAAGTATTAAATATATCTTTATATTGTGATTTCTTAATTATATCAATAATGTCTTGGTCTTTCATATTGTATAAATCATCTAAAGTTATTATTTTCTCTTCGTTTAGCCTTTTTATAATATCAGCCAATAATTGCATTGAATATCTTGTTCTATCTTCCATATATATTACTGACATTTTACTAGTTAATTCAACAAATCTTTTTGCTATTTTTTCATTTCTAAATGATAACTCTTCTATATTTTCCTCATTCTTCTCAACTTCTATATCATTATATATTTTTCGTACTTCATCAATATCTACTAATTCATATGTAAATAATGCGTTTGTTAAAGAATATTCTAATCTGTCTGCTGAAAGTTTAGGTGTATCGTTGTCTGCTATTGGGTACAAATGATAGTCATTAATTTCTTCTAGTTTTATATTATCTCTTTTTAACAATTGCATAATTTCTTCTGAATTTTTTATAATCTGTGTAGTCAAATCTTCTGTAGATTCTTGAGTCATATAATCTCCGTTCAAAAAGTCTACACAATGTTTAAATGCTGGTGTTGCTATATCATGAAATAGACCTGATAATGTTTGTTTTTTATCATGAGTAAAATGCCAAACAATTAAAGCAACTCCTATTGAGTGTTCTAAACTTGAATATAAAATTCTACTTTCAAATAAATCTGAATATATAGTTCCACAAGTTATTGATATATATTGTTGTTTTAATAATTCCTTTGTATTTATATATTTATTTAACCATTTTGGAAATTCTGGTTCTAATATTTTAAAATATTCTTTTACACCTTCGTTTAAAGTACTTATATAGTCCATATTTATCTCTCCTATTTTTTCAGTAATTTTTATAATCAATGTTATGTTTTCGTAACTTGCTCATAGAATTTTTAAAATTACAAAGTTCTATAATTGTTTTTGTCTGCTCTTTCATCTAGTTTTCTATCATATTGTTCATTTTTATAAAACCAGTCTGTTTCTTTATTTACTGGGTTTTTAGTTCTTGTTTTATCTAGCAAAATGTCAAATATAGCTGCTATTGGAAGTACAACTGCAATTAAAGCTATAAACATATTCATATATGTTTCTGGGCTAAGTGTTTCACCATTTATCATAGGTATAATATTTTCTATTAGTCCTCTTCCAAAATAATAGCCATAACCTATTAAATATACAATTGCAGCCCAAATTTTTCTTTTAAATATAAATGGTATCAATGCTAGAACAACAAATAACAATACAACTTCTATATTATTATCTATTGGTTTTAATGCAAATTCAATATCTAATGTTCCTGTTATAGCAATTATAAGTCTTAATATCCAAAACATTATTATAAACATTGTTATTAACCAACTACTTAAATTTTTCATTTAATTTTCTCCTTTTAATTTTCTTTTTCTTATAAGTAATATTAATATAATTTGTAATAGACTCTACTAATTTTTTTCGTAAAATAAGAAAAAAATTTAGAGGTTAGAATTATTAGTTCCAACCTCCAACCTTTTATTATTGTTCATCATCAACAAAGTTAAATTCGTCTTTGAATTTTTCTTTAAATATTTCAAATACTTTGTTAAGTGTATCTTCATCATCAACACTTACGTAAGATTCTTCTTCTTCAGATTCTGTATCTTCTACTTTTAGAATTACAACTTCTCCTTCTGCTTCTTCATCTTCTTCTACTGGAAGTAATACTACGTATTCTTCTCCTTCTAGTTCAATTAAATCTAAAAATTCAAAAGGTACTTCTTCTCCATTTTCATCGTTTAATACGATAATATTATCTAATTCCTCCTCTGGAATGTTGTTTTCATTTTCATCCATTTTAAAATTTTCTCCTTTCAATTATTTATATTAATTGTATTTCTACAATATTAATATCTTTTCGTTAGTATTTGTAATTTTGTTTTATCATATACTATTTTTTATATTTGTGCAATATATGTTTAAAAATTTTCACATTTTTTCATATAAGTTTCTAAAATATATACTGCTGATATGGTATCTACTATATTTCTTTTTTTATTTTTATTAACATTCAAGAAATTCATTGTTTTATGCGCTGCGACTGTTGTAAGTCTTTCATCTATTGTTTCTATTGCTATTTTTGGAAACCTACATTTGCATTTATGTATAAATTTTTCTGTTACTTCAACTCTTTCAGTTTTAGTTCCATTCATATTTATTGGCATTCCTATAACAAAGGTATCTATTTCATATTGATTTAGCAACTCTTCAAGTCTTTTTAATACTAATTTGTCATTTCCTTGGTGATGGATAGTTTCTAATCCTTGTACAGTGATATTTAATGCATCTGTTATAGCAATTCCGACTCTAGCGTCTCCATAATCTATTCCAAGTTTTCTCATTACTATTATTCTTCCATTCCTATATAGTTTTTAACCATTTTTTCTAATAATTCATCTCTTTCTATTTGACGAATTAAATTTCTAGCTCCCTTATGACTAGTAATATATGTTGGATCTCCAGATAAAATATAACCAACTATTTGATTAACTGGATTATATCCTTTTTCTGATAACGCTTCATATACTTCTTTTAAAATTTCTCTAGTTTCTAATTTTCCTTCATTTGGTACTTTGAAGCACATTGTTTCATCATTTGCCATACTATTTACCTCCTTAATAAGTCTATATATAATTAATTTGGCTTTCATTTTCCTTTGCAGAATCTATATATTCTTCTAATTTTTTAGTAGTTCCTTCTAAAGCTGTTCCTTTATAATAAGTAGTAACTGCTACATTAATTTTAGGACTAACTATTTGTGGTTTATCTCCCTCAAATACATCTTCTTCTACTTGTTCTATTTTCATATTCTCGACATTTTCCTTTATTCCAGTCATAAACTCTGTTATTCCATTCACATCTATCCCAGTAAATGCTATTACAAATTTTGGTCCCATATATCTTACAAAAACATATTCAGGAGTTATATTTTGCCTTACCATATCACTAACTTTTGAAATAACATAATTTCCTGTATGTCTACCATATTCTTCGTTAATATTATTTATGTTTATTATTTTGAACATACATATAGCAGAAGTATCATATTCATCAATTTTTCTTTTACCTTCCCCATATAGATATTCTTCTGATTTTAGTCCTGTGAACTTGTCGTCTCTAACTATATTTTCTATTACATTTTGTTTATCTATTGTTTTTATTACAGATATTATATTATTTTTAACAACTTCTAATATAGTTGTATCTATGTTGTCAAAATCATGTGGAACTCCACTTTCAATAATCCAATATCCTATATATATATTATCTATATATAATGGAAAAAACATTGCTGATTTTGCTCTTCCAAATTCCATTTTTTGATAAGGAAGTCTATCTCCCTCTTTTTCTATTGTAATATATTTAGGAGTTGCTGTTTGAATACTGTCTTTAAAAATTTCTTCTGAGTGTAGGTTTTTTAAAGTATCCCAATGTTTACTATCTACATTTGTTGCTTTTATTGTATACTCAGCACCATTATATACAACAATTGTAGAATATTTTATGTCATATTTTTCAATTAATATATCATTAATTTTCTTAATTTTTTCATCTGGTGTTTTTTCTTCACTAATAGTATCCATAAATTCTTGTAATACATTTAAGCTTACTATTTTTTGGTTTAAGTTACTAAAAGTATCTATTTTCTTATGCACTGACATATTGTATAACATTAAAAATACAATAATGACTACTAGTAATATAATCATAGCTATAGTCAAATTTAGCACCTCCATTTTTTGCTATTTTTGTTTTTCCTTTTTAATAATTTCTTTTCATTTTATCTAAAGTAGAATTCATATTGTTAGAAAATGTGCTTCCTGCATATTTATTATATTTAGGGTTGCTATATTTTGCTTTGTTGCTATTCATAGAATTTCCTATTACAGGATATACCATATTTGCTAATTTATTTAATGAATTAATAAATTCTTTTGAATATCCACTTAAAGTAATATTACAATTTATTAGACCTTCTAAGTATTTTGCATACACTTGTCCATCAAATGGTATTACACAATATTGAATTGTTTCTCTATTAAATAATTCTGTCATAAATGACATTGCAGGATCATTGTAAAATGCCATTCCACCTATAATTGCCTTCTCTGTAACACCTCTAACTTTAGTATATTTATTTATAACTGCTCTTAATTTATTTGGTTCTAATATACCTTTTGCTTTTAATTCTCTTAAATAAGCTGTTAATGGTTGAATTGTAAGTACATCCATACTTTGTACTAAATACATTTCACTTGCTTCTTTTAAATAACCATATTGTGTAGAGAAATCACAATCTAACAATATTAAAGCATAATTTTTTACTAATGTTTCTAATATTGAAGTATAATCTTCAATATTATTTTTTTCTCCTGGTAATGATGTATATACATCTAAATTATTATTTACTTTTATACCTTCAGTAATTCCTTGACTTAATTTTTCTGTGCAATCATACGCTATCTTTCTTAATTGTTCTTCATTTTTTGTATAAATATAGTATGAATTTTTATTTTCTGTTAAATCTAAAATTGCTGTTTTTATTCCTTGATTTGATAATACTTCTGCTAAATTATTTACTAAGAATGATGTTCCATTTTTTGGAGTTCCTACAAAAGCTACTATTTTTTTATCTTTTGTTAGTAAGCTTTCTAAATTTGCAGATGATTCTCTATAATTTTGTAAATGTGATTCTTTTTGTACTGGATTAAAGAAATCCTCTTCGCTATTTGAATTATAACTATTTGTATTATAATTATTATTTGTCATTTGTTCTTCTTGTTGTCCTTGTTCGTCATCTTCCCAGCCTGGAAGAACATTTTCTTCATCGTCTTCTTGAGTATTATAATTGTTTGAATCCACATCTTCAAATCCTGGTAATACTTCATCATCAAATCCTGGAAGTATTGTATCTTCTTCAAATTGTGATTCATTATTATTTGATTTCATTACGCTTGGAGTTTGTTTTTCTTCAGTTTCTGGATTTTCAGTTTCTTCTTCAAATCCTGGTAACATAGAATCTTCTTCAGGTTCTACCATAGTTTCTTCTATAGGATTTTTTCTTGGTCTACCTCTTCCTTTTTTTGGTTTTTCTTCTACTTGAACAATTTCAGGTTGTATTTTTCTTGGTCTACCTCTTCTTTTCTTTGTTTCTTCATTTACTACTGGCATTTCTTGTTTTTTAGTTACATATTCTTCCATATTTTCCTTCTCAGAGTCTTGTAAATCCAATTTTGATTCTAAATTTTCTTTTGGTTCATCTGTTTTTTGAACTCTTTTCATTGTATTAGCTGACGGAATAATAACTGGTTTAGTTAATTTTTTCTCGCCACTTGGTATAGACTCTACTTTTATTCCATTATTACTAAGTGTTTTGCTTGTATTGTTGTTTAATTTTGTTTTATTTTTGCTTTGATATTGTCCATATTTTTGCGTTTTTGGCTTTTCAAATGACATTAATTGTTGATATCTAGGGCTATTTTCTTCCAATACTGCTTTAACATTTAATGGTAAAAATTTTATAATAACTCTTAATTGTTGATCTGTATATTGAGAAGCAATGCTATCAAAACTTTCTACATAACGCTCTTCATTTTTTCCTAAACGTTTATAATGTGTTAATATATTTTGAATTTCTGTTTCACTAACATCTGCTTCATTTTCTGGTTTATATTCAACATCATTAGAATCTATTTTATAATAAATTTTTGCTTCTTTTTTGGATCTTGGTTTTTGAATTAATTTACACACTTCTTCTATTCTTCTATCTTGTCCAATTAAAGCACTATAAACACCTATTCCAAATAATTTTATTAATAAGTTATCTGATTTAGTACGTCTATCTGTTGCTATTAATATAATAGGAATGTCTTCACCTGCAGTGGTTGAAGCCTCATCTGAAATATTGTCTAATTTTTCAAATATAAAATTATCTATAGTCTCATAATTGTTATTAGTGAAAGGCTCTAAGTCCTCACTTATAACAATACGGTCATAAGTCTTATCTCTCTCAAGCTCTTTTATAATAGCATTAAAATAATATACATTTTTACTTAAAATTATTTCTTTATACATTTGTTGATATTTTTTTATAATTGTTTCTGAAATAGATTCATTACTCACTGCAAATAAAACTTTCATTTGTTTAACCCCTCCAACCTTTTACTACGATTGCAAATATTAATGGTAATACTTGCGCTATTACAAATATTGTAATAATTGAAATCATAATAGCAAAACCTTTATCTCTTGTGTCTAGTTTACGAATACCTAAAACATATTGATAAATAGCACTTATAGCTATTCCTACAAAACAAAATGGAATACTATAGATTTGTACTTTATTTAATATGTATGCTGTTAATCCGTATGTTTCTGAGCCATATGCTGCTTGATAATCTTCTAATGTTTTTTTCTCATTATCTTTTATTTCTACTAATTGACTCATTGTTTCACTTTGTTTTACTTCATTTACTATTGAATTCGTTGCTTTTGTTGTTCTTGTATTAACTGTAGCTGTATTAGTTGCAAATACTGCTGTAGTAGAGAATATACAAACAACAATAGCAAAAGCTATACTTATTTTTTTCATTTATAGTTGCCCCTTTCTAGCACTTCCTATTTTTTTACTTTTCTGGCACAAATTATACTTATATTATAATACAATATTATCAAAAAAATAGCAAGAAAATATGAATATTTTTTTTATTTTCTTTTAGGGAAACTAGACTAAAACGGAAAAAGGACTTTTTTACAGCCCTTTTTTATTTTACTTTAATGATGTACTATTATTTATTATTAAAATACTATATATAAATAATATGTCTTGATTTGAAAAATTAATGTATTCATTTAATATTTTTGGTGATATATATCTAGTATCAACTACTGTAATTTTTTTGTAACCTGATACTAATAATGGAATTAAACTGCTTGCATAAGAGTCTCTAAATACCACTAGTTCTTTTGTAGATTCACTTTTATCATTTTCTATTGTTAATAATGGCACCGCACCTGATAAATATATGTCATATTTATCTAAACTATCTTTCTTAGACATATCATATATTTTTGTATATTCTTTTGTTTCATAATTATAAACTTTGCAGTTTTCTAAAATATCATTGGTTAATATTTTTATTTCATCTTCTTGTGTTTTTAATGGTAGTTGTCCTGAATATGCTCCTTCAAATTTAATAATACTTTTTGTTTCATATTCATCTTCTATTTTTACATTCATTTCATTTGCTATAACATTTGCTACTTTTAGTAAATTTTCTTGTTTCCAATGAGTATCTGTTTTATAATAGTCTGATAATTGTAATTCGTTAAAAAGGTTAATATATTTTGCAAACTGTAAATTTTCCTTTAACATATATTCTATTTTATTATAATCTAATTTCAAATTGTCCTCATTTACAAAATAATTCTTATCTGGAACTATTGAAAAATATATATTATTTTCATCTGTTAAATTTTCTTTTTTTATTTGAGTTATTTTATCTGCTATATTTTGAACTGAACTTTCATTTAACGGATATGTTTGTCCTATTATATATTCTTTATATTTATATAAATTATCGTAATCTTTCTTTTTAAAAATATTAAGTTCTACATTCGTTTTTAATTTTCTCATATTTTGTCTTTGAACAAATTGATCTGTTACATATAAGTCAAATTTTTCAAAAAATGTTCCATCAAATAATTTTGATATTGAAAATGAAGGTAGTTGTTCTAATTTTCTTCTTTCTGCTATAGAAATAGTGTCATCTTTTTTTATTATATTTATAAAAAATATAAGTATAACAAAAAATAAAAACATTACTGTAACTACAATATTTTTTACTTTATCTGTCATTTTTCCCTCCAATTCTTTTAAAATCTAAAATATAAAAATGGATTATATGAGTTATCTACTAAATAAGCTGTAACAATAATTAATAATATAATTATAAATATAGGTTCTAACAAATTTATAACTTTTTCAATACTTTTTTTCATTTTTAATTTTGTTATACATTTTTTAAATAACGGTGTTGTTCCTATTATTGAAACTAGAAGTATTATAAAGTATTTCTTTAAACAATATAATGTATAATTGTTTATAAACACTTCTTTATTTATGCCAAATAAGCCATTTATATTGATTATTGCATCTGACATATTGTTTGCATTAAATATAATAAAACTTATCATTACTATAAAAAGTACATATATTCTTTTAAAAATGTTAGGTAACTTTTCTATATATTTTCCAATCCATAATTTTTCTATTATAAGTATTATTCCAAACATTAAGCCCCATATAACAAAATTCCAACTTGCTCCATGCCATATTCCTGTAAGTGTCCAAACTATAAGTAAATTTCTTACTAATACCTTTTTTCCTTTTTTGCTTCCACCTAATGGAATATATACATAGTCTCTAAACCATGAGCTTAGTGATATATGCCACCTTCTCCAAAATTCTGTTATACTCTTTGATATGTATGGATAATTAAAGTTTTCAAGAAATTCAAATCCAAATATTCTTCCTAATCCTATTGCCATGTCTGAATACGCTGAAAAATCAAAATATATTTGTAACATATAACTTATTCCAAAAATCCAATAAAAAACTATGCTTTTTTCATCTGTTGCCGTAAATAACTCACATAACTCTCCTAGCATATTTGCAATTAGCACTTTTTTGCCTAATCCTATTGTGAATCTTCTAACTCCATACGCAAACTTTTCAAAGGTATGTTTTCTATTATTTAACTCTTCTTCTATTGTTTCATATCTTACTATTGGTCCTGCAATTAATTGTGGAA
The DNA here is from genome assembly GCA_900553405.1 of uncultured Clostridium sp. Lineage (GTDB taxonomy): Bacteria > Bacillota > Clostridia > TANB77 > CAG-508 > UMGS1663. Next base: position 33,766 of record USDF01000010.1, read on the forward strand.
ATAATGAAACATATGTTGCAAGCTTTAAGAAATTTTTTTGTACTCTTACTTTATTTTTATATACATCTACCTCATAACTAATAATTTGAAAAGTATAAAATGAAATTCCTATTGGTAACGCAATCCTTAATACTGGTATATTTATACTTAATATATTATTTATATTTTCTAATATAAAGTCTGTATACTTAAATATTCCTAATAAACCTAAATGTATTATAATTATGCATATTAATATTGATTTATTTTTGTACTTATCTATAAAAATTGCACCTATATACGCTATTAATATTTCAGCTAACATTAAAAATATGTATTTAGGCTCACCATAAAAGTAAAAAGCCATTGATGCTATAAATAGTATGAAATTCTTTGCCTTTTTTGGAACTATAAAATATAGTATTAATACTATAGGCAAAAAATAATATAAAAAACTTATACTTGTAAAAAGCATTTTTTCCTCCTATTAATAAAGCTTCCTATTTTAGGGAAGCTTTATTATTTTATTATTGTACTATTATTTGTGGTGGAAGATTTATATTTTCCTCTTCAGCCTTTTCTAGTTCTTTTCCTATGTTATTTCCTACATATTCTTTAAATTCATTATATACTGGCTTTGCCCAATCTTCACTAGACATTACCATAAAAATTGTGTTTCCATTGTTAGTTATATACATCTTTTCAGCTGAAACGCAAATCCATTTTGACATATTTATATTTTCTAACATTTCTTTTTTTATTTCTTCAATATTTGCTCCTGATTTTACTTTAACAGTAACTGCTGAATATGCTTGTGAAGACATCAGTGGTTCAGATACAACTATTTTTTCAATGTCTTTATTTGATTTTAGTCCTGTATATGCTTTAACTTGTGTTTCATCTTCTATAGAAATTTCTTGTGTCTCTAAGTTTGGTAACTTTTCCCCTAGCTTGCTATAAATTGTCTTAAACATTTCTTTCATTTGTTCTGCTGTTTCAATTTTACCTTCCTCGTTACCTTTGCTTTTGTTATTTATAATTAAAATAGCTCCTATTATAACTGCTAATATTATAACTGCAATTATAATTATAGTTAAAGTTTGTTTTTTCATATGTATATTCCTCCTAATTTTTTTCTTAATTATACTTTAACATATTTTATAAAAAAAATAAACACCTTTAGTTAAAAATTATTTTGTATAATTTGTATATTTACATTTAATATTCAATATACTTATATAAAAACATTTAGTGAGGTATTTTATGAAGAATTTTGGTTTATATTTAAAATCTATTTTATTGCCTGTTATAGTTGGCGGAGTCGTTGGTCTTATTATTTCAAACTTTATGGATTATAACACTCTTGTAAAACCTCCTTTAGCTCCCCCTAGTATTCTATTTCCTATAATTTGGACTATTTTATATGTTTTAATGGGAATTTCTTACGGAATACTAAAAAGTAACTATAAAGTAGATATGGATGTTAAATTTATTTATTATTTACAATTAGGAGTAAATGCTTTATGGTCAATTTTCTTCTTTGTTTGTAAATTAAGACTATTTTCTTTTATTTGGATACTTTTACTTGCATTACTCGTATTTATTATGATTATTAAATTTTATCAAAAAAATAAAGTATCAGGTCTTTTGCAAATTCCTTATCTTTTATGGGTTTTATTTGCTTCTTATTTGAATTTTGGCTTTTATTTATTAAATAGGTAATTAGTATTCTAGCACAATATAAACTGATATAATCTTATTGCTCTTATTATATTAGTAAAAAGTGGTACTCTTTAGTACCACCTTTTTTTATATAGTAGGAAAGTTCTCCTTGTAGGAGAACTTTCTGTACTAGATA
>USDF01000011.1 GCA_900553405.1 uncultured Clostridium sp.
AAGACTTAAATATATTATATATATCATTAATTGCATTTAATTTTTCACTTATCGTTAAACAGAAAATAAGCAAAAATACTTGAAAAAATCAACAAAAACTGATATAAAGGAATAAAAGAAAAATAAAAAAATAGGAGTAACAAATGAAGATAATTGGAATAGATGATAACCAAGAAAAAACTAGACAATTAAATAAAAAAAAATTAATATTGGCAATTATTATAGGAATTATAGCTATAATTATTATTACACTTATTTGCATATATATGGGAAATAGAAATTTTAGAGATTTTATAGACAAATATGTGTTAATGAAAAATGTTACAGAAAATAATCTTAATTCTATTACATTAGATGAGCCTGAAAATATACAAGTTTATGCATATGATAAATACATAAGTATTTTTTCACAAAATAAATTAGTGGGTTATAACTCTTCAGGGAAAAAGGAATATGAACTTTCAGTAGAAATGAGCGATCCTATAATAGATACAAATAACCGCTTCTTACTAATAGCAGAAAAAGGAAAACAAAAAATATATTTAATTTCTGGTAATAGCATAGTTTGGCAAAAAGATTTGGATGGAAATATAAGTAGAATAAATGTAAATAAAAATGGATATGTGTCTGTTATATTAACAGGAACAACATATAAATCAATAATTCAAACCTTTGATAATCAAGGAAATGAAATATTTACAACATATTTATCTAGTTCAATAGCTATGGATAGTGATATATCAGCAGATAATAAATATTTAAGTTTTGCGGAGATAAGTACAGATGGAACAATAGTACAATCTAGAATAAAAACAATTTCAATTCAAGAAGCAAAGGAAAAAGAAAAAAAATCAGAAACTATTATAAATAATGTAACTTCTCAAAGTGATAGCACAATATTAAATTTAAAATATCAAGATTCAAATAGATTAATTTGTATGTATGATGACTCAGTTCATTTAATACAAAATGGAACAGATGAAGAATTATTTAGTTTAAAAGAAGATGGGCAGAAAGTAGTTTTTGCAGATGTAGAATTAAATAATTATGCATTTAGAATATTAGAAAAAAATTCATTATTAAGTACACAAAGTACAGTTGAATTTATGAATGTAGGAAGCAAGAAGACGAATATTTACACAGTAGATAGCGTAATAAAAGAAGTATATGTTAATAGCAATTTAATAGCTTTAAATTTAGGGTCAGAAGTATATTTTGTAGGAACAAATGGATGGCTTAATAAAAAATATACATCAAGCCAAGAAGTTAGAAAAATAGTTATGAACAATGAATTTGCAGGAATTGTTTATAGAGATAAAATAGAAATTATAAATTTATAAAATAAATGAAGAAAGGAGAGTATGATTATTTAAATATCATACAAGGTAAAAGATGTCTATTATAATTGATTTAATAATTGTAGGAATTATATTACTATGTGTAGGTTTAGGCTATAAAAAAGGATTAGCGAAATGTGCAATAAAAATATTATCATTTGTTATAGCATTAGTTGTTGTAGCAATTTTGTACAAACCAGTAAGCAATTTAGTTATACAAAATACAGAAATAGATGAGAACATCCAAAATTCTGTTATTAATTTAATAGGAAAGGATGTATCTGAAGAAGGAAAAGTAAAAGAAGACTCAAATCTTCCAAAAACAATGGTAGAGCATATAAATAAAGAAGTAGAAAATGCAGTAGGAGAAGCAAGGGATAATATAATAAAAAATGTAGCTCAAGAAATATCTGTTGTAACTATAAATATTGCAGTAGCAATTGCATTATTCATACTTGTAAGAATAGCATTAATATTTGTAAGTGCTTTATCAAAAATAATAACAGACTTACCAGTTATTAAACAAGTAGATAAATTAGGAGGAATTGTTTATGGACTATTAAAAGCAGGAATTATAATATTTGCAATATTTGCATTTATTTCATTTATTAGTCCAATGATAGAACAAACAGGAATAGTAGTAGCAATAAATAAATCATTTATAGGTGGAATGCTATATAATAACAATTTATTATTAAAAATAATATTTTAAGATAAAGTAAAAACTTCTATTAGGTGAAAATCAATAGGAGTTTTTTGATTAAAAAATAAGTGAAAAATATTGATATTTTTGATTTTGTTTGTTATACTTTTACTATGCCAAATTTGGGAGTGAATAAATTGAAAAAAGAAGCAAAAGTTGATAATAAAAATAAGAATAATAAAAAGAAAAAAAGTGTAGTAGGAAAGATATTTAAATTTATATTATTACTATTATTAATAGCAATAATAGTATATGTAATAAATTTTGCAATTCAATACTTTAAACATACTAAAAATATGGAAGGTAAAGAATATGATCCATTATCTGCAGTAGCATTAGGAATTGATCCTCAAAAATTGAAGGAAGTAGAAAGACTTAATGTTTTAATATTAGGAGAAAGTGGTATACCAGGGGAAGACTATAAATTAACAGATAGTATAATGGTAGCATCTTATAACCCGCAAACACAACAAGCATCTTTATTATCTATTCCTAGAGATACATATGTAGGAAAAAAAGACAAAAATACAGCTACATCAAATTACTTAGCTAGCTATAAAATAAACACAGTATATCGTAATGGAACTAATATTCCAGAAACAATAGAATGTGTTAATAATATTACAGGTTTAAATTTGGACAAGTATTTATTAATAGATACAGATGCAATAATAGAAGTAGTAGATGCAATTGGTGGAGTAACATTTGATGTTCCAATAGATATGGATTATGATGATCCAGCACAAGATTTACACATTCATCTAAAAGCAGGCGAACAACTAATAGATGGAGAAAAAGCAGAGCAATTACTTCGTTTCCGTCATAATAATGATGGAACAAGTTATCCTTCAGAATATGGGGACAATGACATAGGAAGAATGAGAACACAAAGAGAATTTATACAAGTAACAGCAAAACAACTATTAAGAGTTGAAAACGTAACAAAAGTTTTAAATTTAATGGATATAGTATTTAAAAATGTAAAAACAAATTTAGATATGGAAACTTTAAAATATTATATACCATATATATTCAAATTTAATACATCAAATATAGTGTCAGATACACTTCCAGGAACACCTGAAAAATGTAATGGAATATGGATTTACACAGCAAATAAAACACAAACAAAACAAGTAATAGAAGACTTATTTACAGATAAAATAGTAGAAGAAGAAAACAATGAAGAAAGTACAAGTACAAATACGATAGAAGGAGAAAATACAACTAAAGAAAGTAAAGAAATTACAATAGAATTGCTTAATGGTACAGGAGACAAAGAAATTTTAACAGAAGTAAAAGAAAAATTAAAAGAAAAAGGCTATGTAGTAAGCAAAAGTGGAACAACTTCTTCAACAGATAAAACAACAATAATAAATAGAACAAGTCAATCAAATCAAAAATTAAAAGATATTAAACAATTATTAGGGGTAGGAACTATTACAAGTGGTTCAGATAATACAAGAGTTGATTTTACTATTATTATTGGAAAAGATTATAAATAGAAAATTAAATAAAAATAAAGGGCTTAGATTTATTTACTAAGCTCTTTTTGTTTGTTTTTATATTCTAGGAAAGTTATCATACTATGATAACTTTCTGTAGAAGATAAATATGGCAGAAATTAGATTTTGTAGCAGTTTACACTGCGTACAAAATCTTGATTCTGGTTTTTTTTATTAATTAAGAATTAGAGTGATTATATTAAAAAAAATAATTTTACCAATATAAGTAATTGTCTCTATCATTCTTTTTTGAAGAAGTTTTCTTTTTAGATTTTCTTTTCTTTTTCTTATTTGACTTCATCAACTTACTTAAAAATAGTAAAACAAGAATAATAGATAATATAGTTAAAAATGTTGTAAAAAAGTTTGATTCTTCTACATCTTTTCCAGCTAATAAATTTGAAGTATAAGTATTTCCATCTACATCATAAGTAATAGTTCCAATAACAGAATTCTTTTGAATAGGTGCTTCTAAATTGGCAGAGAGATCAACTTTTGGAGTAATAGAGCTTATATCAGTATCTTTTTTTAATAGCAAAGTTATTTTATCTTGAACAATTAAATCTAAATGTTTAGTAGCAAGTGAGGCATTAGAAATATTTACTTGTTTTAAAACACTATTTTCTTCATTAATAGTATAAGTTTTATAGTTTTCAAAAGCATAATCAAATAAAGTTTTACAATCAATATATCTTGCACTTAAGCCATTTTCTAATTTTTCAGCTCCAAGAATTACAACAATATATTCAACATCATCTTTTTTAGCACTTGCAACAATACAATTTCCAGCAGCATTTGTATAGCCAGTTTTAATACCGGTTGTGTATGAGTAATAGTAATTATCTACGCTATCTCTATCATCAGGAGCAAGAAGTACGTTTGTAGTTTTAAAATAACGAGTTGGTTCAGGAAATTTATTTGTAGCAGGAAGAGTGTACTTTGTAGTAGAAACAATTTTTCTAAAAGTCTCATTTTGCATAGCATATCTTCCCATTAAAGCTAAATCATAAGCTGTAGTGTAATGATTTTCATTATGAATTCCGTTAGGATTAACAAAATTTGTATCTTTACAACCAATTTCCAAAGCTTTTGTATTCATCATAGTAGCAAAACTACTAACAGAACCTGCAATATGTTCAGCTAAAACATTTGCAGCATCATTTGCAGAAGGAATTAAAAGAACATTAAGTAATTGTTCTATAGTAAGAACTTCTCCTTCTTTCAGATATGCATGTGAGTAGCCGACAGGAACTGTATAAATAGCTTCGTGGCTAACAGTTGCAGTGTCTGTTAATTTACAATTTTCTAAAGTTAGAATTGCAGTCATTATTTTAGTAGTGCTAGCAGGGTAAACCCTTTCATAAGCATCTTTTTCATAAATAATTTTTCCAGTAGAACTTTCCATCAACAAACAATGTGGAGAATAAGTAGTTATATTTACATTACCAGCAAAGGAGGTGGTAGAAAAAATAGATATTACAAAAGATAAAATAAATATAAATATTATAAGTTTTCTATTTTTAGCTTTCATATTTTTCCTCATTTCTTTGTTTATATTTTATTATTTATTTTGTTCATTTATGTTACTAATCATATTATAATTCGTAAGAAATTTCAAGGTCTTGGGATAATATTGTGAGGATTTGAGGTTGAAGGTGAGAAAGGTGTATTTAGTATTTATATCTTAGGAAAGGTAAAATGTAGAGCTTTTTGTGCTATATAAATTACCAAGTACATTTTGTGCTTAAAAATAGGTTAAGGAGGTAAATATGTTTGAATTTAATAATAAGAAAAAAATAATAATTGTAGTAAGTATAGTTTCAGTAATTTTGATAGGAATTATTAGTTATATTATTATAAGTAGTTTTTGGGGAGGAGAAAGTTCAGAAGATTTTGAGCTAGAAGAATTAAAAGAAAATGATATAAATTCTGTAGAAATACAAGAAGATGTTGCAAATTCTACTTCTATTGAAGAACAAGAAAAAGCTGATTTAGATGAAGAAAATTCTATAAAAATAAGAGAAAGTACTAATTTGAATGGAAGCAAAAAGATAATTGTACATATTTCAGGAGAAGTCATATCTCCAGGAGTTATTTCATTAGAAGAAGGAGCAAGGATTGTAGATGCAATAAATATGGCAGATGGGGTCACAGAAGAAGCGGATTTATCAAAAGTTAATTTAGCATATGTTCTAGAAGATGCACAAAAGATTTATGTTCCTAATATAAATGAAAAAGAAGAAAAAGAGATAGTCGAAAATATGGAGAATGGTGTTGTAATTAGCGGAAGCGGAATTAATGACGAAAACAATTCTAGTAGTGGAAATAACTCTAAAAACGGAAATGTGAAGATAAATATAAATACAGCAGATATAAAAGAACTACAAAAATTATCTGGAATAGGAGAGTCTATTGCATTAAGAATAGTGACATATAGAAAAGAAAATGGTAAATTTAATTCTATAGAAGATTTGAAAAATGTGAGTGGTATAGGAGAAAATAAGTTTAATAAAATAAAAAATAATATTTTTGTGAAGTAGATGACAAGGTTCGACAAACAAAAGTAACATAATGTGTTATACTATCACCTAGAGGTGATAAATATGTTAGAAATGTATAGGAAATCACTACAAATGATAAAAGATTTACAAAGAGTACCAACACCAGAAGAATGGAATAGTATTGCGAAAGAAAAATGTTTACTAAGCTTTACGTCATTACAATACATAGAAAATAAAAGATTTAGTAGAATTTGCAAGAAAGTAAGAAAAGCTAGTTAAAAAATGTTGTTAATATATGCAAATAAATATGAATATTTTTCATTTATTTGCATATATTACAAAAAAGAGTTAAGTTGAAAATAGAAAATTATTGAAATTAATAAAATTGTGTGAAATATAATATGATGAGATGTGTAAGTGAGTTGTAAGTTTTTTATGATAATGAATAGAGAATGTAAAAAAAATTACGTAATTATGAAAAAGTTTGCGCAAATGCTTGACTTTTTAGACTTTTCGAGTTATACTTAAATGCAGTTAAAAAATTTAACTTAATATATCGCGGGGTGGAGCAGTTGGCAGCTCGTCGGGCTCATAACCCGAAGGTCGTAAGTTCGAGTCTTACCCCCGCAACCACTAATAGCAAATTCTTCGGGATTTGCTTATTTTTTTTATCTGTCAAAAAGTGACGAAAAAGTGACGAAAGTAAAAAATATATATTAAAGGAGCTATACATATTATGAAAAAAACTATGAAAGAACCTATGAAAGATGAACTAGAAAGAAGAAATCAAGAAATATTTAGAAAACTTTATACTGACTATATGATAAAGTTAGATAGAGAATATGAAAATATAATAACAAATGGACTAAAAACATCAGGTGTCGCAGTAAAAATAATGTATGATGTGGTTGAGAAATTAGTTTATGAAACAATAGAAAAGATAGATAATTTAGTAAGTGAGATTAATAATATATTTGAGCCAATTCCGTTAAATGATTTAAAAGAGTATATAGAAAGATGTGAAAAAAACATAAGTGGTCATATAGATGGTATGCAAGATAAAATTTTAGAGAAATTTAAAGATGATAAATTGTTAAATGTAGAAATTCTTAAACAGAAATCAAATATTATTAAAGGAAATAGTAATTATAGGTTGAATCAAATATATTTAAAAAATAAGAATATAGAAGGTTTTAAAAAGATAGAAGTGGTAGTTATAATAAATACAATTGCAACAGTTGGTAGTTTTATAATTGCAATAATATCTTTGTTTATTAAATAAAAAGAAGCGGAATGAAAACCGCTTCTAAATAAGTTTAAAGAATTTGTGTATTATTAAGATTTAAGTCAAGCCAATTGTTTAGTATATTTGAAATATGCAATAACTTGTTATATAGTTTATTCTCAAGGGCATAGCTATCCATATTCAAACAGCTTTCAATTAAACCAAAAAAAGGCTTTTTTAAATCTATGTCATCTTCATTTAGTAGTATTTTATTATTTTTAGGATTTTTAAAACTATAATGCATCATACAACTTCTAAAGTCACTATTCAATAAAAAATCATCATTTATATTTAAATTTTCGAAATACTGAAGTGTTTTAGTATCTAGTAGTTTATTTTTTTCTAAATATTTATATAAGGCTTTTAGACTTCTGATAACATAATAGTAAATAATATATTCTATTCTTAATAGTACTGATAAATTCTCAGAAATTATAGGTTTTAAAAAATATAATATACAATTTACTATACTAAGTAGATATAATATATAAAGTTTTGTAATTCTTTTATTTTCATCTATTGGAAAAATTTGAGTGTCCTTAAATGTGTTAAAATCCTGATATAGAATATTGTAGTTAATATCTTTATAAGTTACTTTAACAGAAGAGAGTTTTTGTAAAAGGTTGTTAAAAAAACTAGCTAATTGTCCAAGATAAACACCATAATTAAAACTGTATATTTGCATTTCTTCATATTTTAATATTTTATTATTATCATATAGTTTCTCGATTTCATTTAGTTGTAATTTTTTTAATTCTTCTGACTGACAGAAAAAATATGCTAAATGTGTATTTCCTATAACATTTTTGTTTATATCAGTATATATTCCGAGATTATGATAAAATAAATCTCCGTCTAATTCTTTAAAGTATCTATCTTGTATATATTCTACATTTTTAATTACTTTAATATTATCATCTATTTTATTTTCAAATAATTTTAATTTTAATCTTACATCTTTAATAGAATAGCTATTAGATTTACTTTTTGGAATAATATCTTCTATATTAATTATATTACTATTTATAAAATTACTAGATTCATATAGCATTAATGAAATAAATGGTAAAATATCTAATAGTAATATTGAACTATAATTTTTATCATTTATAAAACATAACAAGTCTTTTATAAATTTGCAGTCATTTTTAATTTGTATTAAAGATAATTTATCGTAAATGTTCATAAGTACCTACTTAAAAAATTTTTTTAATAAATCTACTATAATATTATAATGAGTATTATATTTATTCTTATCTTCTTCATTACAAAAATTATTTATAGCTTTTAATAATTCGTCATCGAAAAATAGCTTTACTTTATAAGATTCGTTAAAAAGTAATTGTTTTGCTTCTTTTGTATTGTTATCTCTGACTATCATACCCATTAGATTTATTATTGTTAATGCTACTTCTTGTTGTATTTTATAAGTTTCTAGCTTCTTATTATTTCGTTGCTTTAAATTTTCAGAAAAATATCCACCTACGAATATAGTAATTATTAAAGTAATAAAAGATTGTATTAGTGTTTCATTTGTAATTTCTGTAGTTGCAAGTTTGAGAATTAAATCATATAATAGATATGCTATAAAGCCAAATAAGGATATTCCAAAAATTATTGCAAATACGGAGTATACCCAATATCCTTTTTTATCTTCTTTCATAAAATCACCTCTTAATTAAATATTATATCATAATTATTTAGCTTGTAAAAAATTATTCAATTTATTTGCAACATCTTGAAATTCATTATCAAAGAAATGACTATAAGTATTATGAGTTACTGTAATATTTGAATGTCCTGCTCTTTTACTAATAATTTGAGCTTGTATTCCGCTAGATATTTGTAAAGAAATAGAAGTATGTCTTAATCCGTGAAATGTAATTCTTTTTAAATTATGTCTTTTAATAACTCTTTCTAATATTTGAGAAGGAGTATCAGGGTGCATATCAGCCCCATAATCAGTAGTAAATACTCTTTTACTGTTTTGCCACTTACTGCCTAATCTCATTTTATTTTCAAGTTGTTCTTTTTGGTATTTTTTTAATAAATCTAAAGTAGTTTTAGAAATATATATTATTCTATTGCTAGTCAAAGTTTTGGTATCCTTTTCAAATATTCCATAATCTTTTAAATATTGAGTAGTTTTATTTATATTAATAGTAGATTTATTAAAATCTATATCATTCCAAGTTAAACCTGTTATTTCGCCACGTCTTGCTCCACTATCCAAAGCTAACATTATAAGTGCTTGATATTTTATACATTCACTTTGAAGAGAATTTACTAATTGTTCCACTTCTTCAGGCGAATAACATTCTATTTGTGTTTTCTTTATTTTAGGTTTTTCTATTCTAGTATTAGGATTATTTAATATATAGCCCCATATAATAGCTTTATTTAAAGCAGTAGAAATAATAGTATAATGATGTTGTATTGTTTTGTCAGAATAATTTGTAGAAGTTCTTAATTCTGTATAAAAATCCTCTAATATTTTTACATTTAAATCTTTTAAATGTATATGACCAATACTTTTATTTATATTTTCTACCCAATGCTTATTTGATACATAAGTTTTTGGAGACCATATCGTTTTAGAATATTCTAACCATTCATTTAATAGTTGTTCCATAGTAATTTTATTTTTATTTATGTATGTATTATTTTTAATGCTTAATTTTAATTCATTTTCTCGTAAAACCGCTTCTTTTTTTCCACCATAAAAAGTTTCTGTATGGCGAATTCTTTTTGTACCATTATAGCCTATAGGAATATCTATTTTATATTTTTTATTTTTTATTAGCTCTTGAACTGCCATTTTTTTTCCTCCTTATTTGATGAATGTCACTCTCATTTAATATCCATTCAATGTATCTATCATTATGTGTATATGTACTCCTATGAGATTTTATACTTTTTTCCCATTCTTCTAAATATTCTTTAGTATCTAATCCATTTCGTATTCTTTTTTGTATTCTTAATCTAACACTTCTAATAGCCTTTTTTACAGGTTCTGTATTTTTATTAGACAATACTCTTTTATTAAAATCTCTACAACTCATTTTAGATCCTGAATATTTTTGGAAATCTTCATTAATTTCTTGTGGTCTAATATTATCACAAAATTCTTGATTTCCATTTAGTGCGATAAAAAATCTTTCACAATATCTACATTGTTTTAAATTTATTTCTTTTTCTAAAATATATTTGTATGAGACTAATAATACTTGTATAAAATCTTTACATTCATATTTGCTAATAATATTTTCAGATTTGCCGATTTCTTTTAATATTTTTTTATCACAAATTAAAATACTATCATATTGTTTATTAATATCATTTATATTTTTATTTTCATTATAAAAATCTTTAACTATTTTTTCATATTTTTTTAGTAATATTTCATCTTCTATAATAAGATTAGGCATACTATAATTATTTAGTACTGTAAAAAAGAAACTAAATTTTTCAAGTTTATTTAATTTCGTATCTTTTAATACTATCCTAAAGAATTCATCTAATTTTAAAATAAATAAAGTTAAATCTATAAATTCTTGAAAATTCAATTCTACATTTTCTATTGTAATACTTTCAGTTTTTAAAGAATTTGGAATATAATTTTCATCGTATTGTATATTAAGAATATTTAAAAGATTTTTTAATTTAGAATACTTCAAAGTTTCTTTCTGAAAGTTATAAAAATTATAATCTTTATAACTTTCTAAAACAAAGTTATTATTATTTATCAAAGTAGACATTTGATTATATATATTAGTAAAGGTTGTACCAAGAGGATATTCTTTTCCGTTAAAATATTCAGTTCTTGTATAGTTAGAAAAACTTATTATCATATACTTTTCTCCTTAGTTATCATTTTAATTTAATTTTTGTTATTTGATTTATAAATAAAGGGAATACAAAAGTCTTTTATTTCAATTAAATTATAATTTGGTAGAAAAAAATAAAAAGCTAAATTCAATTATATTGTAATGCAAAAACAATCTTGTTAAAATTATATTAGTAATCAAACAAAAAACTTTTTTAAATTGATTACTAAGATAATACAACATTTTTGTTGTACTGTCAATGGTTTTGCAAAGCTAAATAAAAAAACTTATAAAAAAAGGAGGAAAAGTAGTGAATAATGATATTAAACTAGAAATGTTTAAAGCCAATTTAAAACAGTTTGAGTTAGCTAATTTAATGAAGATACATGAAGGAACTTTAAGCAAGATGTTAAATCGTAAAGAATTAACTAAAGAAAAGAAAAAACAAATTTTACAAATTATAAAAGAGTTGAAGGAGGAAAATAAAAATGATACATTCTAATGAAGTCATGAATATAAAAGAATTAAGTTTATATTTAGGATGTGGGCAAAGTTCAATAAGAAGAATGATAAGAAATAATGTATTAGAGTATTATAGAATAGGAAATCGTTATTTATTTAGAAAAGATCATATTGACGATTGGATTAGAAATATTTATACAGATTATGATAAAGAAAATGAAAAATAGGAGGAATAAAAATGTATATAGAAGAAATAGTAAAAGCATTATTAGGATGTAAAAAAATTTCTAAAAATAGTTATCAGGCATTATGTCCTTCACATGATGACAATAAAGCATCATTGACTATAACAGATGCAGGAGATAAAATATTACTTTATTGTCATGCAGGATGTAATACTAGTGATATATTAAAAAAATTAGGTTTATCAGAAAAAGATTTATTTAACAATAAACAAAACAATCAAAAAGCTAAATTAATAGAAGAATATTTTTATACGAATGAAAATGGAGAAACTTTATATAAAGTAATGAGATTTGAACCTAAAAATTTTGTTCAGGCAAAACTTGATAAAGGAATATGGCAATTTAATATGCAAAATGTAAGATATGTTCCTTATAATCTTGAAAATATTATAAAATCAGATATAGTTTATTTTGTAGAAGGAGAGAAGGACGTAAATAATATTAATAAATTAGGATTAGTAGGAACAACCACTGTAGGAGGAGCTTCTAGTTTTAAAAAGAGAGCATTAGAATACTCAAAATACTTTAAAGATAAAATTGTATATATATTACCTGATAATGATAAATCGGGATATAAATATGCAGAAGATATAAGAAGTGCATTAAATGGAATAACAAAAGAAGTTAAGATTTTAAAACTAAAAAATGAAATTAAAGATTTAAAGGAAAAATCAGATATTTCCGATGTAATAAAAAAATATGGAAAAGAAGAAACTTTAAAAATATTAGAAAAACTTAAAAATACAGATTACAAAGATGATGTTTTTCCAATAGATAATAGTAATGAATTAAATGCAGAAAACTTTAGTAAGATATTAGATTTTTTAGGAATTAAATTGAAATATAATGTAATAACAAAAAGAGTATGTATTGAGGGCATGCCAAGTAAATTTGCAACAAGTGATTTGTATAACATACTACCAATATATATAAAAGATGTTTTAAAGAATAATGGTATCAAAGTTAATACTAATGTAATAGAAGAATATATTTTATTAGAAATATCTAAAAATAATTTTAATCCGTTTATAGAATTGCTACAAAATAATAGATGGGATGGAAAAGACCGTATTAATGAAATTTATAATATTCTTAACTTAAAAGAAGATTTATATAAAATATTAGTGAAAAAATGGTTATATCAAACAGTTAGTATAGCATTTAATGATTTGGAAAATCCTTATGGTATAGATGGAATATTAACATTACAAGGAAAACAAGGGATAGGAAAGACAAGATTTTTTTATCTCTTAACTCCAAATCCCGAATGGTTTGTGGATGGACTTACAATAGATATAAATAATAAGGATAGTTTATTAAAAGCTACAAGTAGTTTGATTAGTGAGTTAGGAGAATTAGATAGTACTGTAAAAAAAGAACAAAGTGCATTAAAAGCATTTTTAACAAGTGCAATAGATGATATTCGACCACCTTATGGAAAGAAAAGTATTAGAAGAGCAAGAAATACTAATTTTTGTGCGACTGTAAATCCACAAAGTTTTTTAAAAGACGAAAGTCGGGAATAGAAGATTTTATGTGATTCCTGTTGAAAAAATAGATTATGAAAAATTAGAACGTTATGGAAAAGATTTTGTTTTACAATTATGGTTTCAAATATATAGTGAAGTAAAAGATGATTTTCAAAAATTTAGATTAAACAAAGAAGAAAAAGAAATGTTAAATAAAAATAATTTAAAGTTTACTGAATTTCTACCATGTGAAGAAGAACTTTTACAAGCATTTGATTTTAAAAGTAAAGAAAAATATATTTGGACAAATAAAGAATTAATTGATGAATTTAAATTTAATATTACTCCTCAAGTATTAGGAAAAACATTAAATAAAATAAAGAATAATTATCCTGAATTAATTGAAATAAAAAGAAAAAATACAGGAAATGTTTATTATTTACCTATAAAAAAGTGTATGTAGTGAGAGTTCAATATATAAAGTTTTTTTATTAAGAAATAATAAAATTAAAAAGTATAAATAAAATGATATACATATACACTATCAACACAAATAAATATTAGGGGGAGTATTATATTAAAAGATAAAGGGGTAGTTCGAGGAATTTTTTAAAAAAACATATAAAAAACACTGAGTTATAAATTATATATAAATCAGTGTTTATTCTATTTCTTTTATAAAGTCTTTTAGCATATCTTCCATAGAAACATTAAATATTTTGCATAAAGCATAAAATTCATATTCTTTAACCACTCTTTTACCTACTTCAATATTTTGTAAAGAAGATTTAGGAATATCAATACCAAGTAATAGTAGTTTATTTGATAATTGACTTAAAGATAGATGTTCTGTTTCTCTATATTTTTTAATATTATTTCCAATTACATTTAGCTTTCCATTATATTTTATAATTTTATTCATAAAAATTTCCTTTTTAAATTTATTTTTATTGATTTTACTATAAAAGTATGATATCATCGTCTTACACATAATATGCAAAGGAATAAAAAATGAAAAAAGAAGAAGTAATAATGATATTAAAAGATATTGAAAAATCAATATTAATAAGTAATCAAGATGGAATGAAGAAAATAGAAAGCTATTTAGAAATTATAAAAAATAATAATTATGATATTACTTGAAAGAATTAGAAGAGATATATATAATGTTAGTAAATATAAAACAAGAAAGGATTTGAAATATGGATGAACAAGAAGTAATTAATATATTGAATAAAATCCATATATGTTTAAAAAATAATTCTAAAAATACCGCAAAAGATTTAATAAAAATAGAAATAGAGAATTTAAAAGGAATTACAAAGGAAAAATGTAAACATACAAAATATTATTATTATGATTATTATTGTAGATATTGTAATAATTTAAATTGCAATAGTAATAAAAGATAAATTAGAAAGGGGAATAATTTATGGAAGAAGAAAAAGAGTTTTGTAAGGAATGTTGTAGGGAGATAACTAAATCAGAAGCGGAATATAACAAAGGATTTTGCACAAAGTGTTATATGATGAGAAAAAAGAGTGCCGAAGATGAAGAAAATACGACTAATACGGTTTCAAAGGTTATAAAAGCAATAGCTATTATATTTGCTATAGTTGGAATAATCGGAGGACTGATTAGTATAGAATTCTTAGAAATCATGTCTATAATAATAATTGTTATGAGCATTATTATGGCAATATTTATGTATGGATTTGGAGAGATAATACAAATATTACAAGATATTTATTGGAAAATTAAAGAATAGGAGATATAAGAAATGAAAAAGAAAACAATCTTAATAATGTTATTAATAATTATATTTATAATATTAATAGTAGGAATAATTATAATTAAACCAAGATATGAACTAAATAAAGCAGTTGAATATATAAAAGAGGGAGAATACAATAAAGCATATACATATATTAATAGCAAAGGGAATAAGGATAATATAAAAATAGTAAAAGAATTAATTTCATTAAAGCTAACGGAAAATATGTCAAAAGGAAGTGAACAAATAACATCAATTTGCAATAAAGGAATAGAAATTTTAAAAAAAGTTAATATCAATAAAATAGATTATTCTTTAGATGATAATTTGAATATACATGTAAATAAATTAGAAGACTATATTAAGATAAAAGATAATATATCAAAGGAAATGATAATAGAAGATATGGACGAAACTTATGATTTATATTTTGAAGTATTAGAATTTGTTAATGTTAATTTTATTGATATATTAAACAATGTACAAAAAGGAAATTTTATTAGTCAAGTCACGCAAATGTCTACAAAATTAGAAACTATAGGATTGGATATACAATCAATAGAAGATAATTATAATTTTGGTACTAAAACTAGAGAAATATATAATGAAATAAGATTATAAAAAGATAAATAGAAATAGGTATATAAATATAATGATTTATAATTTGATATAGAAAAATACACAAAAATAATAACTTTAAAAATCATGTGGTAGTTTTTAAAAATGCAGTAGTTATATAATACTACTATATATAAGTAAAAATGCTTTAAAATATAGGCTTTTCTTAAAATACATAAATCAAATTAATAAATAAAATAAATAGCTATGTAGAGCTGAAGAATTAATGTTACAGAAAGTGACGAAAAAGTGACGGAAGTTATAATAAGTTATAAAAAATTAAGATAATTTATAATATGTATATCCGTTATGTAACCTTAATTTATAATACTTTAGAATAAACTATAAAAACATATAAAAAGTGCTTAAATGCACTCATAACCCGAAGGTCGTAAGTTCGAGTCTTACCCCCGCAACCACGTCGCAGTTAGCTAAAAGGCTAGCTGTTTTTTTGTTCAAAAAAACAGCCAAAGCCTTGGCGCTACTGCTCCTCTTCCGAAAGAAATATCGCTTCGCTAACAATTTCTTTCGGGTATTTTAGGTGTATCTTTGCAAGTTTTTTTCTCCAATTTTTGGTGTTTTTTACTCAAATGGGGAGATTTTGGGGAGAAATCGAACTTTTTATAACCTTCAAATACTATATATTTCAGTAAAAATCATCATTTTACTTTTTATCATTTTTTTCAATTTTTTGGTGCTAACAATAAATTTTGTAGCACATTTCCTGCAACTTTATTGTGTGATATTACAGGATGCACATAAAAGTTTAATGTAGTTGTAATTTGTGCATGTCCTAATCTTGCTGCTACAACCGCAATATCTATATTTTGAGATATTAAAAGCGTAGCATTTGTGTGTCTTAACCCGTGAAAGTTGATTACGGGAAAACCGATGTTTCCTACAAATTTTACAAACCATTTACTAATTGTATCTGGATGCATAGGTTTGCCATCAGCTTGTACAAATAATCTATTAGAATCGTGCCACAATTCTCCGTAAAGTGATTTTTGTTCTTCATACCATAACTTATACTCTTCAAGCAAAGAAATTACAAATGTGGGTATTGCTACCTCTCTAACAGAGCTTTCTGTTTTAGGGTCTTTAGTAAATACTCCTTTTTCTGCTAGATATTGACTAGCCTTATTAATACTAATGATTCCATTTCTAAAATCAATATCATCCCATTCTAATCCCATAAGTTCGCCAAGTCTCACTCCAGTAAATATTGTTATGATAATAGCTACCTTGTATTTAATATTATCTGCATTTAGTTGTTCCAAATGCTCTAATAAAAATTTACATTGCTCATCATCATAATATCTTCTTTTAGGTTTATGAACTCGTGGTGGCTGAACTCTTTCTGCTGGATTATTTACAATTAGTTGCCAGTATACAGCTTTGTGTAGCATTGCACGAAGAAGTCTGTGGTGTTCTAAAATAGTTTTTCTAGATAATGGCTTTTTAAGCCTTTCGCCTCTGTTATTTTTAAGCCTTCTAATCTGTGTATCACTTTCAAGCATATCATAGAATTTCATAATGTCTGTTGGTCTAATCTTATCTAGTTTAAACTTACCAAAGTATGGTAGAATTCTAGTTTTTAATATAGCTAAGTATCTTGCATAAGTTGTTGGAGCAAGTTCTTTAGAGCCATAATCTCGTTTCCATATTTCTGTAAATTCTTCAAATGTAATAGAGTTACCCTCAATAACATTTCCTTTCTCAACCTCTGCAACAAACTTAGCAAGTTCAACTTTTGCTTCTTTCTTAGTACAATGAACAGTTTTTGTATGTCTTGCAGGACTACCATCTAGGTTTCTACCACAAAAGTAGACTAACCTATATGTGTTGTCACCTCTTTTTTCTATACTCCCTGCCATAAAATCCTCCTTTCCGTGTGGGAGAGAGTATTTTTGTAATCTACAATGAAATTACAAGTTAAAGATTGTATATATTAATTATACAAAGTTAAAAAACAAAAGTCTAACCGACAATTGATATTTTGGAAAAGTTTTTAAGAAGTGTATGGTAAAAGTAATAAGCTTTTTATTATTTATTGAAAATACTGGTGTTTAATAAGTTTCTGTGATATAATTTGTAAAAAAATGGGAGAGATGGGCTTATGAAAATATATTTTACAGATTTTTTCAATATTAGTAAAACAGTGATAGAAGAATATGGAGCTTTTAATATTTCATTACGTAATGATTTACCTTTATTCGTTGATCCATTTTTATTATTTTATAGTAAAAAAGAAGAATATAAAGCATTACATGATGGGATAATAAAATACTTAGTATTTTTAAAAGAAAAATCAAAATTGGATTTAAGCTCTGCAGAAATAAAATCATGGTATATGTTTCCAGAACAAAAACAAAATTGGTTAGGATATAGTAGTAAAAGTAATGCGGGAAGTGGATTAGGAAAAGATTTTGCCCAAAATATAAGATATGTATTCAAACAAAAATTTAATGATTTCGGACAAGAAAAACTATCTAAAGGAACTCACCTTGAGAAACTATGCTTAATAAATGAAGGTGTTGGTAAAGACAATATAAGTGACTTTACAGTTAATTTAATACAAAACTATCTTCTAGAATATACAGAAAAATTTGCTAAATTATATTTGAAAAGTGAACAATGTGATTACTTTTGGATTCAAAAAGATAAATTTAATTATGAATCAGAAATATGGGAAAGAAAACAATATTATTTGCCTAAATATAATGGAGATTATGTAATATTAACACCGAAAGATATATTGACGAGAGAGACATCTTGGATAAATAAAGAAGATTTATATAGTAGGTTTGAACACATACCATATTCTATAGAAAATGAAGTACTTAGAATGCAAATTAATCAACATTTTAATAGTCAATTAGCAAATTATGAAGATAAAAAGCCAACAAAAGAGGAAAAAAACAAAGCTATTATGAATACAATAAAAGAATATCCAGAAATATTAGATTATTATATAAAAGAAAAAGAAAATGATGGCGAAAAAGCTATTGATATTAGCGAAAAGAGAGTTAGCGATACTGAAGAAATACTAATAAGTAATATACAGAAGTTAATACAATGTTTAAGACAGACAAAATTTTATATAGAAGAAGATGAGAATGCATACATAGAATCAAGAAAAAGAGTTGAATACTTAAAAAATGCAATAGAAAATCAAGATTGTTATAAATTATTTTATAATGGCGATGAACCTATAAAGAAAGAAGAAGATTTGCAGCTTATGTTTCGTTTAACTTGTTATGGATGTGAATATGATGTTAATAGAGAGGTAAATAATGGCAGAGGTCCTGTAGATTATAAAATATCTAAGGGTGCAATTGATACTTCTTTAATAGAATTTAAATTAGCTAAAAGTAGTAAACTGAAACAAAATCTTGAAAAGCAATTAGAGGTTTATCAAAAAGCTAATGGTACTCAAAATGGTTTAAAAGTGGTATTGTTTTTCTCTGAAAAAGAAGAACAAAGGGTAAAAAAAATTTTAAAAGAGTTAAAATTAGAAAATAGTAAAGATATATATTTAATAGATGCAAGAAAAGACAATAAACTTTCTGCTTCTAATGAAAAATAAGGTAGGATTTTTGTACTGAACCAAAAAAATTGGACATTTTTTATTAGGTACTAAGCAACTTGGAAATGAACTCTGTATTGTACAGGGCTCATTCCTTAAATTTATTGTCAGTAATTTTATCTTTAATATATTTATTTTTAAAGTGCAATTTTTTATTCTTAAAGTGCAAAAATTGCACTTTAAACGTATAAGTATTTATAACATCTTATTTGGAAATAATGATGCAAAAAACGAATAATCACTTTCTTTTTTGGAAACAATATGATATAATATTAATATAAGAAAAAGGAGAGATTTTATTATGTTAGGAGAAAAGATAAAAGCATATAGAGAAAGTAAAAAAATGACTCAAAAGGATATAGCAGAAATTCTTGAAGTAGAGCCAGGAACAATATCAAAATATGAATCTGGAATGATAGAGCCGAATATAGAATCAATAAAGCGATTAGCAGAAACATTTGGAATAACAATTGATGAGTTATTAAAAAATGAAGATGAGAAATTTGATATTTCCAAAATAGATATATTGGAATGCTTAAAAGAGCAAAAAGAAATGGGACTAAAAGGAAACTTATATCATAATACACAAGTTATATTTGCCTACAACACAAATCATATTGAAGGAAGTAAATTAACTGAAGATCAAACAAGATATATTTTTGAAACTAATACTATTTTATTTGAAGGTCAAACAGTAGCAAGTGTAGATGATATATTAGAAACAGCAAATCATTTTAAGTTAGTTGATTATATGTTAGAAGTAGCAGATAAAAAATTATCTGAAGAAATGATAAAAAAATTCCATAAAATTTTAAAAGAAGCAACATCAGATAGTAGAAAAGAATGGTTTAATGTTGGAGAATATAAAAAATTAGCTAATGAAGCTGGAAATATGCAAACTTCTCTTCCTAAAAATGTAGCAAAAGATATGGCTAAATTGATGGAATGGTATAATTCCTTAGAGAAAATAACTATAAAAGAAATAATAGAATTTCATTTTAGATTTGAAAAAATACATCCATTTCAAGATGGGAATGGAAGAGTAGGAAGAATAATAGCTTTTAAAGAATGTTTAAAAAATAATATAGTACCATTTATTATTTTAGATAAAGATAAATTATTTTATTACAGAGGGTTAAAAGAATATAAAAATGAAAAAGGATTTTTAATTGACACTTGTTTAAATGCACAAGATCAATATACAAATATGATAGAGTATTATTTAAAATAAAAGTCATAAGGAAGTAAACTTCAAAAATTTACTTCCTTATTTTTGTATTATCAATCCATCTTTCAAATTCTTCATCTGTAATAATTCCATTAATATAATTTTGTTTAACTTTTTTACCTTCTTTTTTATAATAGTCATACATTTTATTAGATTTAGAATCTGGATTTGTTGTTGATGCTTGTTTGGCTAAAGATTGATACCTTCTTCTATATTTTTTTAATAATCTATCTTTTTCTAATTTTTTAAAGTACTCTTTATTATTACCAATTTCCCTACAAGTTTTATTTTCATCAAATAAAAAATCACAATATTTAGTATTGTGATTAGTATCTGGTATAAAATAATTTTCGCAATTCGCACATTGTATTATTTGCATATTTTTATTGGCAAGTAAAAGATTTTGAAAACTTATATATATAAGTTCATGAAATTCTGTAGAAATATATGAATATTTAATGTCTTTATAATTATATAGTTCCTTAAATTTGGCTATTGAATAATTAATTTTTAAATTTAAAATAGTAGGAGATAGACAATTCAAACAACTATTATAGGACTCACAAATTTTGTTATTCCAATTAGAATATGATTCAAAGTATTTGTGATTTGCAATAGCTATATAAATATTCTGATACTTTATAAACTCATCTTTGTACAATCGATACATTTTATTTAAATTTAAATTAATTTCTTTGTTAGATAAAATAATATTAAAATTCTCATCATACATAAGAGAATTAATAAGCGTATGTGGATTCATTTTAAAAAATAAATGTATAAAAAGATATTCTAATGTAAACTTTTTAAATTTATTAAAATCATTAAAATTTGTATTTAAAAATGCCAATAAAAAAGTTCCTATATTACTAGAAACTAATTCTTGCTTTTTTAATATATAATATTCTTTTTCCTTATCTTTTACGAGTTCACCTTTGTATTCTAAAAAAACATATTTAATAAAGTATTCAAATTTTTCTTTAGTATCAAATGCAACTTCTAGTTCATCCATACAAAACCTCCGCAAAGCAAAAACAGACGAGCTTTTGTGAGCAAGTCTGCTTAATTTTTTAACCTAAAATATTTTATTATATTTATTATACCATATATTTTGCAAATTTTGTTCTAACATTTTGTTTAAACAATTTGTTTAAACAAATATAAAACAATAAATACCGTACAAATTTATAAAGAACACTATAACATTAATTGTATAGTGTTTTAAACTCAATTGAACTTTTAAAATTATAATTAGTAATTGTATTTCAACATCAAAATAGAAATAACTTAGAACAATTACTAGAAAGGCAGGTGATTGTATGGAACTTGAAAAAATAACTAGAACAACTCTAACAATGAAAGAGACAGCAGAGTATTTAGGAGTATCATACTGGTTAGTTACACAACTAGTAAAGAGAAAACAAATACCATGTTCCAGAGTTGGAGGCAAAGTATTATTTAGAAAAGAAGCACTAGATAGTTACTTAAAACAAAAAGAAGAAGCTTCTACAAAATCTGAGTAAAGGAGGAGTAAAAATGGTTAAGATAGCTATTTCAAAAATAAATAAAATGTGTGGGAGAGATAGAAATAGCAAACAACCATAAAGTGGATAGCTAAAAATAGATGGCTATCCACTTAAAAAATATTAGATATGATGAGATTTTTTAAATTATATAAATTTCTTTTTGAAGATGAAAAATATAAAAATATAAGTACAAATTCTAAAGTAGCATTTTGTATCTATAGTGATTTAATAGCACAAAACAAGAATGTAAAAAGAGACAATGAAGGCAAAGTGTATATACAAAATCCAAGAGAATATTTAATGAAAACTTTAAATGTTTCCAGAAATACAGTTACTAAAATTCATAAGGAATTAAAATCAGTAGACTTAATTATAGATAAATGGGAAGATATAGGAAAGCCAAATATTCTGTATCTCGAAAATTGTGAAACTCCGAAACAACAAGTAATTCACAAAACTTGTGCAACACCTAAAGCGGAAGAAAAGAAGATAGAAGTTGTGGAAGAAACTAAAAAAGTAGAGGAACAAAAAACTAAGATAGAAGAAGTGTATGTAGAAGAATTTACTATGCAAGATATTGAAGATGCAAATAGATTTTTAAATACAATAGGAGATAAAAGAATAAATAAAGAATTCAATAAATTAATAAAGAATGTTAGAATTAATGTGTTTAATTCGATAGAGCAAGAAATGTTAAAAATAGGGTTAAGGATTTTAACTATTGTATATAAAGATGATGAAAGATATAAATTGATAATTAACTTAAATACTGCCTTATTAAAAAAAGCTATTAATAGATGCAAAAGGAAAAAGAGAGGTGGCAGAAATATTGGTTATATACTAGCAGAATGTATCTTAAATGTAGTTTACAGTTCTGTGACTGAAAGTGATTGGGATATCTAAATTGCACAAATATTGTGCAACGAATAATTTAATAAAAAGAAGGTGTCTGGCAAATGTCAGGCATTTTTAGGTTAAGTCATCCCCGTTGAAAGCTCTGCTTTCAAGCTGTGTAAGGCTGTCTGTCGGACAGCTATTCTTGCTCTACGAGACTGAATAGTAAAAACAGTGTGGAGTTTGTCGAAAAATGGAGAATAGAATGAGAAAATAAAGAAAATAGAAAATAAAGGCTGACTTTGTTGTTAAAAATTATATTTTGTGATAGAATATGGTAAATTCTAAATGCAAATATACGAAGGAGAAATAATGGAATATAAAATATATAATGAAGATTATAAAGTATTATTTAAGAGATTAAAAAAAGAAAATATAAAAGTAGATGCTGTAATAACTGATCCACCATATAATGTTAGCAGAGACTATCAATTAGGTTTTTCTAATATGGGAAGAAGCGGAATGGATTATGGAGAATGGGATTATAATTTTGACCAAAAAAAATGGATAAGAGAAGTTTCAGAAATTATTAAACCTGGAGGAACAGCAATTATTTTTAATGACTGGAAAAACTTTGGAGATATAGCTAAACAATTAGAAAAATGTAATTTCGTAATTAAAGATATAATAAGATGGGAAAAAAGAAATCCTATGCCAAGAAATGTAGAAAGAAGATATGTTACAGATTGTGAATTTGCAATATGGGCTATAAAAGATGGAGGAAAATGGACTTTTAATAAACCAAAAGATATAGGATATTTAAAACCAGTTATTACTACAGGAATTGTACCAGGTGGCAAAAAGAGGTTGCATCCTACACAAAAACATTTAGAAGTAATGGAACAATTAATAAAGATACATACAAATGAAGGAGATACTGTATTAGATCCGTTTTTGGGTTCTGGAACAACAGCGGTTGCTTGTAAAAATAACAATAGAAACATTATAGGTTCTGAAATAGATAAAAAATATTTTGAAATTACTATGGGGAGGTTAAAATGATAAACTCACCACTGAATTATACAGGAAATAAGTATAAGCTTTTAAATCAAATAATGCCATACTTAAATGAACAATCAAATAAATTTGTAGATGTATTTGCTGGAAGTGGATTAGTAGGATTAAACAGTGATTGTGAAGAAGTAATATTAAATGATAACGATATCACAACTGTAGAATTATTAAATTATTTTAAAGATAATACTTCAGAAAAAATAACAAATACAATGGATAATTTTATTAAAGAATATGGATTTACAGATACATATAGAAATGGTAATAAATTTTATATAGAGGAAAAACACGAGGGATTATCTAGATATAATAAAGAACCATTTAATAAATTAAAAAGCGATTATAATGAAAAACCTGCAACAGATAAATTATTTGCTTTAACAGTTTATGGATTTAACCATTATATTAGATTTAATTCAAAAGGAATATATAATGTGCCAGTTGGAAAAGTTGATTATTCTAATTCCTTAAGAGAGAAAACGAAAGAATATACAGAAGCTTTTGAAAAAAAGAAAATCAAGATATTAAATTATGATTTTAGAAATAAAGAATTATATACAGATAAAGAAGCAATATATTATTTTGACCCACCCTATTTAATAACAGAAGCACCTTACAATGCAAAGTGGAATGAAAAAGATGAAAAGGATTTACTAAATATATTAGACTATTTAAATGAAAATAATATGAAATTTGCGTTATCAAATGTACTTGAATCAAATGGGAAAGAAAATAGATTATTAAAGAATTGGTGTGTAAAGTATAATGTTTTTGATATGAATAGAAAATATTTAAATGCTAATTATAGAAAGAAAAATATTACAATAGCAAAAGAAGTATTAATTACAAATTATTAAGGGGGGAAAAACATGGGGACTAGTGGTAATAAGCCAGGATATAAAGTGTTTTCGATAAATACAACAATAAGAAATCCAAGAAGAAACACAGAATTTTTAGAAGTATTACAGGATTTTGATAATAAGGAGCTTACAAAAGATATTAAAAAAGCTATATATGTTGAATTAATTAGAAGAGGAATTTATAAAGTAAATAATTTAAACAGTGTTGTAAAAGAAAAATATGAAGACAATGTTTTATTGGAAGATGAAGAAATATATCAAATTATTACTAATAATCCTCAAAAGACAGGCGATGAAGGAAGATTAATGACACAAATTCGTGCATTAAAAGATACTGGATTTGTAAATTTGATAGGAACAAGAAATAAAAAAGTATTACAAATAACACCTTTAGGGAGAGCTTTATTAAATAATGAAAATATTGAAGATATATATTCAAAAGCAATGATTGGGATGCATTCAAATAATCCGCAAAGAGATACCATTTATAATAGAGCTAGACCATTTTTAAATACATTGTTCGTAATAAAAGAGATAGATGAATATTATAATAATAAAAAAGGAATTTTGTGGCACGAATTTGCTTTTTTCGTATTATCAATGAAGGATTGTAATTATAAAAAAACAGTAGAGGAAATAATTAAATATAGAAACAAATATCAACATAAGATAAATCAAATATATTTAGAAAATTATATATATAATGAAGTAAAAGTAAATAGAATTAAATTTAAAAGTATTTTAAAGGATTATGCAGATGATGTTTATAGAAAGTTTAATATGACAGGATTGATTTATTCTCATGGATTTGGAGAAAATACATATATAAGTTATACTCCTTATTATATTGAAAAGGTTAATTCTATTATAGAGGAATATAAGGATTATCAATTTTATGAATTCGAAACAACAGAAGAATATACAAATTATTTAACTAATATTAATTTACCTTGGGAAAAATCTGAAGAGATTAAAAAGAAAATTATAAAAAATCAAAAAGAAACATTAAATATCGAGATAGATGAAAAAGATTCATTAGATGAGCAAATGAAAAAGTTAAATAGTATATATAACAAAAGAGTTTTTGCTAACTTTGTAGATAATATTAGCAAAGATGAAATAATAAGTGAGTTGATTTTATTAAGTAGAAATCAGGGAGATAAATCAGCGTTTAGTGATGTGCCAAATTCTGTTAGACTAGAATGGTTTATTGCAATGTTTACTGCAAAGATATATGGAACAAAGTATGTAAATCCCAATTTAATATTAGATAATAAAGGGATTCCAAAATCATTTGCTCCTGGAGGTAAAGCAGATATTGAATTAAATGCTGAAGAATTATATTGTTTAATTGAAGTTACTTTAATGAGAGATTATAAACAACAATTAAATAGTGAAACAACGTCGATAGCTGATCATTTAAATTCATTAGAGGTCGATAAAAATAAATGCTCGTTGATGATTGCTCCATTTATACATTATAGAGTGGTAAAGTTTTTTGATTTTACAAATAAATCAGAAAATACAACAATAGTAGCTTCAACTATTGAGCATTATATTAAATCAATAAAGGATAATAATTCGATAAAAGAGTTTATAACATTCATTTATAACTTAAAAGAGCTTATGAGTAATAATGAAGATAAAGAATATTGTGATGAAATAAATTTTACTAAAATAGAAAATAGCATAACATATAAATAATATAAAAAAGTTAGGAGAAATATATGATCTTAAAAAATAATAAAGAGTTAAAACAAAAAGATTTTAAAAATGAAAAAGAACTACAAACATTTTTTGAAAATAATGTAGAAAATATTTTGGGCTATAAATTTATAGATACAGAATTTGTTGTTGGAGATTTTAGAATAGACACATTAGCTTTTGATGAAGAAACAAAATCATTTAGAATAATTGAATATAAAAATGTTAAAAATCATTCTTTAGTAGATCAAGGATATACATATTTAAAGTTAATGTTAGAGAGAAAAGCAGACTTTGTACTTCAGTATAATATAAAAACAAAATCATCATTAACAATGCAAGATATAGATTGGAGCCAATCAAGGATTATATTTGTTTCTCCTATTTATACTTCTTATCAACTAAATGCTACAGATTTCAAGAATATACCAGTTGATTTAGTTAAAGTAACAAAATATGAAGAAGATATTATAGAGATAGATTTTATAAAGAAAACAAGCAATGTTAAAGTTCAAGATATAAATATGGAGTCTACACAAAATGATGTTAATAAAGAAGTAGTCGTTTACACAGAAGAAGATCACTTAGCAAAAGTATCTGATAAAACCAAAAAACTATATGAGGAAATAAAAAGTAAAATTCTAGAATTAGATGATATAGATGTTGAAGTAAAAAAATATTATATTGCTTTTAAAGGATCAAGAAATATTGTAGATATCGAATTTAATAAAAATCAATTAAAGATGGATATTAATATGAAAAAAGGAACATTAAATGATCCATTAAGTATAACAAAGGATATTAGCGAAATAGGACATTGGGGAAATGGAGATTATCGTATGATAATTGAAAATGAAGATGATATAGATAATGCTATTCCATTAGTTAAACAATCTTTAAGAGTAAATAAAAAATAAACAAAAGCAGAAGATTTTAATAAAAACAAAATTTTCTGCTTTTTCTGTTATATTTCGACAAATTTTGCAAATAAAGTGCTGTATATTAAGAAGGGGCAATAATATGGAAAAAAATAATATAGAAATTTTAAAGGACTATTATAAAAGAGTATGTGCACCTTTAATTTTTATTAATGAGTATATCCTAGAAGATTGTTGCAGAGCAAAAGTATATTTATATGATTTTCAAAAAGAGGAAGAGTTAAATAATTTTAAGAAAGTTTTTCAAGAATATATTCCTTTCTATGTAAAAAATTTTGACAGAATATCAAGATATAAATTAACAGAATCAGAGGAAGAAATTAGTAAGTTATTACTTAGTAAAGCCAAGCATATAAAGAAAACAGAAAATATATTACCAGATAGAGAAATAAGGATGAATGGTATATATGGAGAGGTATATAATGATTTTTATGTGCGAAATATATTACAGAACGAAAGATTAATTACATATTTATCAAGAAGAAGTTATGAAAGACCTAATAGTGAGAATCAAGGTATAGATATTGTTGCGTGTTCAATAAAAGATGAGAATATAGAAGTTGTTTTTTCAGAGGCTAAATTTGTAACAGATATTAATAGTGCTGGAAGCAAGTTAAAGGACGATGTACAAAATCATGTTAGCAAAGATTATATAAATAATTTCCTTCAATTTGTCATGCAGAAACAAGGTGAAGTAATAAACGAACGTAAAATAGAAATAAACAACAAAATAAATGAATTTAATGATTTGATGGAAGATGAAGAGATTACATTTATAGAAGCATTAAATAAAATGAAGTTTTCAGTTAAGTTTATATTTTTTGCTATTTTTAATAACGAAATAAGAGAAACAGTAATTTATGAGAGCAAAATTAAAGAAATAATAAAAGAATTCAATTCGAAAATAGAAGAAACTGAAATTAATGATTACAGTATAGAAGTTGTTTTTGTTCCAACATTTAATAGTTCAATGAATTTAAAAAATAAAATGGAGGAATGGGATGAATAGAAAAGAAATATTAAGAGAAATAAACGAATATACACTAAAAAACGATGAACAGAGTGCAATAAATTTACTATGTAGATTGATGGAATCTGAAAACAAAAATGAGTATATGGATTTAATTTATATATTAATAGATAGTTTCCAATTGTATGGGTATGCTAAGTCTATAGATATAAATGATTTTAAGGAAAAATTTAATTCTTGTTCTTTTGATTATAAGTTAGAAAGTTATCAAGGAACATATATGAAATATCTTAATAATGGTCAATTGTCATTAATTGATGTGATTGAAGAAGAAAATAAAGTTATAATATCTGCACCTACATCATTTGGAAAAACTAGTCTATTAATTGAATATATATTAAAGGAAAATTTAACATTAGATAATATAATATTTATTGTTCCGACCAATTCACTTATAGAAGAGCTATATATTAAATTCTTAAATATAAATAAAGAGATGTCAAACAAATATAATATTACAATAAATAATACATTTTTTAGAGGAAGAACTATAAGAATATTAACGCCAGAAAGATTTTTAGCATTTTATGAATACAATGGAATAAATAATCAAGATTTGATTGTGATGGATGAAACGTATAAAATAGAAGATACTAAAAAAGAAGATGAAGATGTTATAGATAATAGAGCATTAAAATTTAGAAAAGTACTAGAAATAATAGGTAAATCAAACAAAAAAGTTATATTGCTATCTCCATATACATATAATAAAGAAGAGTCAATGAAAAAATATATGAATAAATATAGCATAAAAGAAGAAAATAGAAATAAAAAGTATGTTGAACATACATATCACGACTTAACAAGTGTTAGAGAGTTTAAAAGATATTTTAGAGATGATCGAACAAGCTATAGAGAATATAGTAATATAAATCAGAAAGTAATTAAAATATTAGAGAAATTAGATGGACAAGAAAATGTTGTTTATATAAACAATCCATCAAAAGCATTAGAAATAATTAAATTAATAAAACAAAGAACTAGAGAAATAAAAAGTATTGAAGATGAGAGATATAAAGCTTTTTTGAAACATTTACAAGATAATTATGATACAGAAGGAATAGAAGAATGGTATATAATAACCGCATTAAAACTTGGTGTCGGGATATATGTTTCATCAATGCCTAGATATATAAAGAGAGAAATTGTGAAACTATTTGATGCGGGTATAATAAAAAATTTAATTGTTACAACAGCTTTTGTTGAGGGTGTTAATTCATCTGCAAAGAATATTATAATTACTAGTGGCTATACAGGTGGACATGTTGAATTAAATGAAATGTCATTGTTAAATATATCTGGAAGAGCAGGAAGGTTTGGAAACAATTATGTAGGACATGTATTTTTTATAGATACGGATACATATAAAAAAGTTGAAGAAGTAAAAGATAAAGGAGTGTCTTTAGAAAATCCAAATTATAAACAAAATAATAGCGATACTCTAAGAAATGACTATGAAATAGAAATGATAGAAGATGAATATTTAAATGAAGATGAAATATCACGAAAAAATGAAATTATAAATAAAGCTGCAGAAAGTAATCTCAATTATCAAGAAATAAATAATTTATGTATAAGTGTACCAGTAGAATGGAAAATAAAGTTATATAATTATTTTGAAGCAACTAATGAAAATATAAACGTATACAAAGAATATATAGAAGATATTATTTTACCAGATAGCGATAAAGTACTAGAAGGAATAACAAGAATATTTTATATATTAAGAGATATTGATATACCATTTTATAATAATCATTTTGATATATACCCATTTAAAAGAAATGGAAAGTTTCTGTGGGGGATACTATATCAACAACATGCAAATGGAAATATAAAAAAGATATTAATGTCTAAAAAACATTATATTTTATCAGAAAAAAGAAGACTATCAATAGAATTTTTTGAAAATACATGGATGAAAAAGTACTTTGATAGAAACGGAAAGTTTTTAGATAATAAGTTATACGAAGGAACATTTAAATTTATATCTAATGTAATTGAATATAAAATTCCATACTATATAAATTTTTTTGCGGGAATGTTTAAATATTACGTAGAAAAGAAAAATATGAATTTGGATACACAAGAGATAGACTTAATACAAGCAATGGATAAATTAGAAAATTTAGGAATAGAAGAAAAAATGATTCCATTTTATGAATATGGATTTCCTAAAGAAACATTAGATAAGATAGCAAAACTAGAAAATGAAATAAATTCTTATGAAATATTAGAATTATCAGAATTTGATGACTATGAAAAAATTATGCTTGTAGAATACATAGAAGCAATGTATTAACTTTAAAAATAAAACAAGTTTGAAATATTTATCAAACTTGTTTTATTTTACTTTTACACAATCTTCATTATTTCACTTCTCACATACTCTTCCACCATATTATCAATCATATTATTATACTGAGCCATCACGATAAACTCGTGAGTTTTAGGCTCTGGGTATTGTTCTTTTAAGAAAAGCTTCACCATATTTGCAAATTCATACAAATACTTTTCTTCTTCATACAAGTAATCCATAAGACTACAATCAATAGTCATTCTGCTAT
Source organism: uncultured Clostridium sp. (assembly GCA_900553405.1). Lineage (GTDB taxonomy): Bacteria > Bacillota > Clostridia > TANB77 > CAG-508 > UMGS1663. The sequence continues at coordinate 31,077 of USDF01000011.1, forward strand.
ATTTCATAGGATTTAATTCTTTTAAATACTTTTTTAGAAGTATACCATATCTTTTAAGAGCCATAATGCTTACCACCTAAACTCATAATAACTAAATTCAAGCAATCTCCAAAGCCAGACTTGTAATATTTACAATTGTAGTAAGTGCAAAAATCTATGAAGTCATCATAAATTTTTTCTAATAGTACTGTTGTATATTCTCTATTTTTGTAAGGCAAACTTTTCAATAGCTTGTCCTCAAGTTCATCAAAGTGCAAAAGATGTTTTTTATCTTCTTTTGTTAATTTTGCTAATTCCTCATCTCTAAAAATAATCCAATCCGATAATAAATCATTTAATTCATTATTTAAAATTTTGTTTTTCATAAATTTTACCTCCAATTTTTACCATTTTTTCTTGGGGAGATTTTGGTGAAAAAATTCTCCCCAAAGTTCCTAAAATCACACAAATGTTCCAAAAACCGAAAACTATGAAAGTACTGAAATACCAATAAAAACTAAACGCTTCTTAATTTTTCAAAATCAGAGTTATGTCAACTCATAACCCGAAGGCCTACACAGGGCAAAACCACCACAAAAAGAAATATCATAAACAAAAAATTATACAATACTAATATCCGAAAAAAAACAACAATTATATGATATAATAAACAAAGTAATGGAAAAATAATTATAAAAAATAAGAAAACAAAATATGCAATTATAGGGTAAGAAGAAAATATGGAGCAAAATATGGAAAGGTTTGAAATAAGATTTAAAATCTTAAAAAAATATCACTTAGTAAACGGACAAAAAATTACAATAAAACAACTTAAGGAAATTTCAAAAAACGAAAAAATTGAATTAAAAGATTTAATATTAATATTAAACTGTTATAAAAATGCAAAATATAAAAATCTAGAATCTTGGACTACTATAAAAATAAAACAAGAATATACAAAAAGAGAAATAGTAAACCTAATAAAAATTGAGTTAAAATATCTACCGCAATATGGCAGTCGAATGTATAGTAAGAAAGAATTAAACAATATATGTAAAAAATATAGAATCAATATTGATGACTTTTTAACCTATGTATATAAATATAAAATTTGCTATTATGAAAATGCTTATATTCTATCAATGAATAAAAATGGAATTTGGATAGGAGAAAATATAAAATTATCAGTTGAATTTTTGAATGATAATTATTTGAAACTATATAAAAAAGTAGAAAAAATTGCAAATAAAATGTCAATTCTGTACAATTCTAAAATAACAAAAGATGAAATGATAGATGTAGGAATAAATTATATTTTAGATCAGGGAAGAATAGAAAAAAATATGTCTTTTAATAATGAAAGAACTATTGGAAAATTAGTTTATAAAGCAAAATACAAAATGTTAGAAAAAGTAATAAAAGCATTCAAAGAAAGTAATTTGGATGATATCATGGATTTTGTAGGAGATTACGATAAAGTAGAGCAAAAGAGTAAAATAGATAATTGGTTATATCCAATAAAATGGAAAAAAATTGAAAGAATAATTATTGATAGTATCCAAACAAATATAGAAGAAATTATAAAAAATAGAAAGTGCGGACTTCGTATGCTAGCTAAAAGATTAAATATGGAGTATAAAGAACTTTATCAAAACATAGAAAATATTTCTAAAAAATTAATAAAAGGAAATAAGGCAAAGGTTTGCAGAGATGGAAGGGTAGTGATTATGAATGAATAAATATAAAATAAAAGGGACTAAAGTAACAGATGAAATAATAAGAATATTTGAAGAAAATAGTTTAAAAGTAATGACAATTAGAGACATGAGAAGTGTTGTAAATAAAATAATTATAGTAGGTATCTTTTATTTTTGTATTTCTTTTATATTAGAAAAAATACCATTAGCCAATTTAATATTTTTAGCTATTTTTGTATTCGTAACTATTGGATATATGTTTATCAAATTTAATAATATTTTATATTTTAGAAGTAAGAAAATAGGAAGTAAACCATATAAAATTTTTTCAAAGAATAAATATTATGAAATTAACAAACATAATAGAAAAATAATTTCAAAAAGTGAAGTTAAATTGATAAAAAAGATTTTAAAAAATAATAGTATGTATAATATTGAATGTATGAAAGAATTAAGAGATTACTTTAAATATAACAAGAAGACCGATAAATATAATGAAACAGGATTTGCCCAAATAGTAGTAGGAATGTATGCTATTCCAATTACTTTTAATATAATTAGCATATATACTGCAATAAGTAAAAATGAATTGCCAAAAAATATCATAGATATTGGATACATTATAATTTTTTCTATTACAATAGTTGCAATTATATATATAATATATCTTATAAAGAAAATAAAAATGTTATCAATTACTAATTCGTATACATATCCAATTTTTATAGAGACTTTAACTGATTTTATTATATTAGAATCTAAAGAGAATAATAAATATCACAAAAATAATACAATTACAAGAAAAGTATAGAAATATCCACAATAAGTGATATAATTGTAAAAAATTATTTAATGTTAAATCAATATGGAAAATATAAAAGATAAATAAAAGGAGTAATTATGAAAAATCAAGAATACATAGAATATACATACAAACATAGGAAAATAGTTATATATTTAGCAAATAAATATGTAAAAAAAGATAAAGAAAAAATATTAAAACAAATAGAAAATCATGACGTAGATAAACTTTTTGCTTATTTATTTTACAACAAAAAAGATGTGTCAAAAATACATAGAAATTCATCTTCACACCATCAAAATGAACTAGAAAAGAATAATATAGATTATATAGAAATGGTGCTGGATTGGGAAAGCGCAAGATATACAAAACCAGATAAACCACTAAACGCATATGATACTTTGTACAAATATTACCCTAATATGGAAGAAAAAATCTTACCAATATTAAAAGAATTTGGAATAGATAAAACTAATTTGCCAATGGAAGAAGATGTATTAAAATACGCAAATAGTATAAAGAATGTAACAATCGATGAAATAAAGAATGAAATGATAGAGTATATAAAGAAAATTTAATCCCTCACACCTACTCCCACCTAGACTCCATCAAAAATGTGAAACTTTTGTGAATTTTAGCACTCTACTATTGACACTGCTAAAAATAGATGTATAATATTTATGAAAATGATAAATAATACTTATCATAAATATGTGCCACTCCCATCAAGTGTCAACACATAAATAAAAATTAAAGGAGTTGATTTTTATGATGATGATACCAAGAAGACATGATTTCGATTTATTTGATGACGTGTTTGGAGATGCATTTTTTAATGAGGGAGCAAGTAAGCTAATGAAAACAGACATTAAAGAGAAAAAGGACAAATATGTAATAGACATTGACTTACCAGGATACGAAAAAGAAGGAATAAAATTAAACATTCAAGATGGATATTTAACAGTCCATGCATCAGTAAATAAAGATGAAAAAGATGAAGAAAAAGGTAAATTTGTACGTAGAGAAAGATTCTCTGGAGAATGTTCTAGAAGCTTCTATGTTGGAGAAAATGTAACTGAAGACGAGATCAAAGCTAAATTTAAAAACGGAACATTAACAATCGAAGTTCCTAAAAAAGAAGAGAAAAAAGAATTACCAGAAAAGAAATATATTCCAATCGAATAAAACCAAAAAAATATACATTAAAGAAGCAATATAAAAGAGATACTAAATAGGTATCTCTTTTAACATAAAATATTAGTTATTATTTAAATAATCTAAAATTATATAGAATTCATCAACATTACTGTCTAAAAATTCATTTGTAGAAATAAGATGCTTAATTTCATCAACAGTCATCCATTTAACAGATTCAACTTCTTCTTTCTGAAGAATTAGGCTATTAGTAGAAAAGTCTTTTTTCATATAATATAAATCAAAAAATATTTTATCTTCATCTTCTCTACCAGAATAAACTAAATGTAATTCGTCTTCGTTAGCATTTAAAGCAAGCTCTTCATTAATTTCAGTCATCATAGCTTGAATACTTGTTTCTCCAGTTTTTGCGTGTCCACCAGTTGAAGCATATTTACCACCCTTTTGAACACTTCTTTTTTGAATCAAAAATTCACCTTTAGAATTTTGAATAAAAGATAAAACAACTAAAATAAATTTACCATCTGGAATGGAATCTCCTTTATAAATAGTTTCTCCTGTTAAATTTCTGTTGATATCGTATAGGTCTCTTTTTTCCATATAAGTTATCTCCTAACATATTTTATGAAAAAATTATAACATAGGAATGAAAAAAAATAAATAGCAAATAAATAATAAAAAAATATATAAATGGTAAAATTAAATTACCGGTTAGAGATAAAAAAGACACATAATTAAACTTATGATACAATGTTGGTGACCAAACTAACATTG
>USDF01000012.1 GCA_900553405.1 uncultured Clostridium sp.
GGTCATTTCCATCATAATTTCCTGTATATGCATCTGCACTTAATGTTATTGTTCCATTTTCTACTGTTGCTGTATATGTTGCTCTTCCTTGTGCATATTCCCCGTTTGCTGCTGATGTTACTATTATTTTTACTGTTCCTGCCATATTCTGTGGCTCTACTGTTACCGTTGTTCCACTTATACTTGCTTTTGCTATATTTTCATTTTCTGACTTTACAGATAACTCTCCTCCTGATATGTTTTTTACTACTTCAAATGTTCCTGTTGTTGGATACACATATGTTCCACTTGTTGGTGATATTTCTAATCCTACTGTTTTTCCTACTTCTCCTTGATATATTATCTTTACATTTCCATTCTTCTCATCTATTGCTATAAATCTATATTTTCCACCTATTATTATTTCTGCATTGTCATTATCTATTCTTTTTACGTCATCTACTTCATATTTTTCTTTTACTTTATCTAATTCTTCTAAATAATCATCTAAATTTACACTATACTTTTTTAGTTGTACTGGTCCCTTTACTAACTCTAGTTTTTCTTGTGCTGATGCTACACTTGTTACTGTTTTTGCTTCTTTGGCTTTTTCTGTTATTCCATTATCTCCCAATACTAAATATAAACTTATTCCTGCTAATATTATTAATACTATTATTGTTAATACTAGGCTTATTAAGGTTATTCCTTTATTTTGTTTCATTAGTTTTTTACCTCTCTTTTAGTTTTTTCTTTATTAAATATTTAATGTTGGACTTTCTCATACATCCAACCTTATTTTATCTTTTCTTTATGCTTATTATTTTTCTAATCTAAAGTCATATGCATTTCATATCTTTCTGTTATTGTTGTTTCTATATCTATTGCTCCTCCGTTTTCTGTTTCTGTTATCATTGCTGGGATTCTTCCTATTTCATTTCCTCCTTTTTCACTTTTTACATTATGAACGTTTTTTTTATTTATTCGTATGCTTTGCCATACATTATGTTTATAAGTTGTTACTTTATTTTTACTAATTTTACTAATAAATTTTTATTACGTCAATAAGTTATTAATTTTTTATCAACTTTTATTTTGTATTATTTTTTCTTTTCACTAGTATTTTTTAATATTATTTGGTATACTAATAAAAAAAATGAAAAGGAGATTTGATATGACACCTCATAACGAAGCTAAAAAAGAAGATATTGCAAATATTGTTATCATGCCTGGAGATCCACTTCGTGCAAAATATATTGCTGAAAATTTTCTAGAAGATTATTCTTTAGTAAATTCAGTAAGGGGAATGTATGCATATACTGGATATTATAAAGGAAAAAGATTAACTGTAATGGCTCATGGTATGGGAATGCCAAGTGTTGGTATTTACACTTATGAACTTTTTAAAATTTATGATGTTGAAGCTATTATCAGAATTGGTTCTTGTGGAGGATATACTAAAGATTTAAATTTGTTTGATATTATACTTTCTGAAAATTGTTTTTCTGAAGGAAATTATGCCTTAACTTTAAATAATGATAATTGTCATTTAGTTTCTGCAAGCAAAGAATTAAATGATGTTATAGAATCTACAGCAAATAGTATTGATGTTAAAGTTCACAAAGGTAATACAGTTTGTACAGATTGTTTTGATTTATATATGACTGATGTAAATAAATTTTTAGAAAGAATTCCTAAAGATTTCAACCCACTTGGTGCAGAAATGGAAGCTTTTGCTTTATTCTATAACGCAAAACTATTAAACAAAAAAGCTGCATGTTTAATGAGTGTTGTTGATTCAAAATATATTGATAAAGTTGCTACCACTGAGGAAAGACAAACTGGACTTAATAATATGATTAAGCTTAGCTTAGAAAGTGCATTAAAAATTTAAAAGTTACCAAAAGCGACGTTTCCTGAAAGTTAATCTGTCCCTTTTGGTTTAAACTTATGAAAAAGCGAGCCTAAGATTTTCTATCAAATGTAAATTTTAAGAAAATCTTAGGCTCGCAATATTTTTAATTATTATTTTGTTATTGATAATACTTTATATTTTATAATTCCTGCTGGTGCATTTACTTCTACTATTTGATTCTTTTTTGCACCTAATAGTGCAGCACCTATTGGAGATTCATTTGATATTTTATTTTGAGATAAGTCAACTTCTGTTGAGCCTACTATTGTGTAAGTCTCTTCTTCTTCAAATTCCATATCAAATACTTTTACAACATTTCCTACTTGTACTGTCTTTGTATCTATTTCAGATTCATCTATAATTTTTGCATAACGAATTTTGTTCTCTAGGTCTGCGATTTTAGCTTCGTTTTCAGCTTGAGCTGTTTTTGCTTCATCATATTCTGAATTTTCAGATAAGTCACCAAAACCTAAAGCTACTTTTATTCTTTCTGCAACTTCTGCTCTTTTTTCTGTTCTTAAATATTCTAATTCTTTTTCTAATTTTTCATAACCTTCTTGTGTTAATAATACTTCCTTGTTCTCCTCCATAACAATTCCTCCTTGTTTAAAATAAGATTGCCCTATTATATTAATCTACATTTTCGAATTTGTCAATATTTTTTGCATATTTATTACTTCTTTTTGATTAAGTTCACCATTGTTTCCGTATAATTTATTTACTTTTATCTTTGCATTTCTTTTTTCTGTTTCAGTTAATGTTTGATATATTTCTACACTTTTAAAATTGCTTATTATATTACTCTTTTCTAAAATATCGCTAATTTCATTTTTTTCTAAGTTTATATCAATATTATCTATAATGGTTCCCTCAAAACCTTTTAAATTAATTAACTTTTCTTTAGATAAATTGATTATTATACTATTTCTAAAAAGTTGATAAGTATTTATTTCATCTTTTGAAAGATTTAAATTAATTATTATTTTAGCTTTTTTTAAACTTTTCTTTTTGTTATTTGCAATATTTAGTATAATTCCTTTTTCTTCTAAAATTGCCTCTAATGTTCTATATTTTTCTATATTTTTTGTTATAATATTCATTGTTTTTGCTTTTACAGCTAATTTTTTTATTATACTAGTGCTACTTTCATTATAACTATTTGTTAATATGTAAATATCTTGTAGTTCTATAGGATTATTGCCTAATGTATAACTTAATATATTTTCTACTAGTTCTGGCATTGCATCTTTTCCATCTACAATTTTTATATTATATAATTCATCTTTGTATTTTTTTATCTTGTCTTCTAAAATAGCTTGTACCTTTTGTGTTTTAGTTTTTTCTTTTTCTATTTTATTTCTTATTTTTTTATATGCTGTTCTTTTATTTATATTTGGTATTAAATATATTTTATTGTTTTCATTAAATTCCTTTACTATAATTTTGTTGAATTTTGTATGAAATAACATTATAGTTTTCTTTATCCATTTAGGATAACTTGTATACATTTCTATAGTGTCTTTTTCTTCTAATTCTTTTATATATATATTTATCAAAAAAATCACCTTCTTATAATTTTTTAAATTATATGTTGGTGATTTTTTTATATTCCTATTTATTTATTTCTTTTTCAATTAAGTCCCATAGTCCTTCTTTTTCCATATCCTTTTGCCAGTAAGCTGCACCTGCTAATTTGTAATTATGCATTAAGTTAAATTTTGCTTCAATAGATTTTTCATCTTCTATCCACATTTTATAACTTGTTCCATTCTTTTGATATTCTACATAGTATTGTTTTAAGTTTTCATCCCATTGTCTATTTGCATCAGATGGTACTGTAGAATCTATATATTTCATAGAAATTACATTGCTTTTTACTCCATCAGAAGTATCTCTCCATGCTCTTGTGTAGAATGGCATACCTAAAATTATTTTTTCAGCATTTACTCCCTCTTGACCTAGGAATTTTTTAATATTAACTTCTACCCAATCTGCTCCTGCCGTAGTTCCTGCAGATGTAGATGATATTCCATATTGATCATATGCCATAAATATTATATAGTCTGCTACTTTTCCAATTTTATTTCTATTGTAACATAGTGACCAGTCTGGACTTCCATCTGGTGCTGTAACATCTACGGAAAGTACTTTTCCGTATTCCTTAAGTCTTGGTGAAAGTTCTATTATAAATCTTGAAAATACATCTTTATCACTTTCGTTCATATATTCAAAATCTATATTAATTCCATCTAAATTATATGATATTGCCATAGTAACAATTTTATTTATTAATTCTGCTCTTTTATTATAATCATTTAGAACTTCTGATGTAGCATTTTTATATGAATTGTTAGAAACAATTGCCCAAACCTTATAATCATTATCATGTGCCCAGTCTACATATCTTTTGCCTGCATCTCCAATATTTATATTTAGTTCTCCAGATTTTTCTAAATTTGCAAATGCAGGAGAAACTACATTTACACCATTTATTTTTGTTCCTTGTCTATTAGGTGCTGAAGCATATTCTGAATAATAATCCCAAACCAAACTTACTTTACCTTCAATTTGTTTTTTAGTTTCAATTTGTTCTCTTACATTATAAATATTAGTTATATCTTTAGTATAACCTATTTTTCCTAGTTTTGTTCTTATTTTGTACCAACCATTCTCTTCATTTTCAATTACAATTACGCTATCTCCTTTTTTAACTTTGTCTATTGTTTTTGAAAATATTGTTGGTTTATATTTAACATTTATATCTTTACTTGCATTTGCTTTTTTCTGTTCTCTATCTAAAGAATCAATTGTTAAAATATTGCTTTCTTGATTATATTTTATTTCAACATTATAAATATCATTCATTTCTGAAAAAGGCAAATAAAATTCATTATCTTTCTTTATTGCACTTCCATAAATCTTAACATTTGATCCATTAACAATTATTTCTTTTTTATTTAAAGGTAATACTGCTAATTTTGTTTCAGAAGATGTTATTATTTGGTCATATACATTATCATAATAAATATCTTCATCAAAGAAATTTGCAATATCTTTTGTTGCAATGTACACAATGTCTTTCTCATCCACAAATGCATTAAATTTCATGCTTGTAGTTACATCATTATTATTGATAATAACATTCATTTTATCTTTTATTTCTTTTCTAATATAGTTAGGTGCTAAGTTAATTACAATAGCTATAATTCCTATAAAAATAGCTATTACAAGTATTTTTAATAATATATTAGATTTTTGTTTTCCTTCTTTTTTTGTTTCCATATTTACTCCCCATTTTTTCTTTTTTAATATACATATCTATATTATATTATCTTTTTTTACTTTTCAAGTTTTTTTCACTTATTTTTCGATTTATTTTTTTACCATTGGGGACGTTTCCAAAAGGTGTATCTGTCCCTTTTGGTAATTTTATTTCTTTTTTCTCCCTATTTCAGGAAACATCCTTATTGCGTCAAAAATATTTGTATATTTTTCAAATTTTAGGAAATTATATGAAAAGAAAAAAATGAATGAAAGGATTGATATAAAAATGGAAAAACATCTTCATGTAACAGGCGTATCTACTGTGTCTTGGAAAGATGCAATAGTACAAACAGTAGCTGAGGCTTCTAAAACAATTGATTATTTAACTAGTGTTAAGATTTTAGAACAAACAGCTAAAATTAATGGTAAGAAAATAGCTGAATACTATGTTGAGTTAGATTTAGCTTTTACTATTGATCGTGATAGAGATTAATAAAAGAAAGGATAGTGATATATATGAATCCTATTGAAACTCCTGAAGAATATAATAAATATGTTGAAAAGAAATCTCCTAATTCACCTATTTTAAAGAATTGCTTTAATGCATTTTGGGTAGGTGGCCTTATTTGTTCTATTGGACAAATAATTTTTGATTTTTGCAAATTTAAAGGAATGGATGTAGCTAATTCAAATACTGTTGTATCTATCGTTTTAATTGGAATTTCAGCATTTTTAACTGGACTTAATATTTTTAATAAAATAGGTAAATTTGCAGGTGCAGGCTCTCTTGTACCTATTACAGGTTTTGCTAATTCTATTGTTTCACCTGCTATAGAATATAAATCTGAAGGATATGTTATGGGTGTTGGTGGAAAAATGTTCACAGTAGCAGGACCAGTTTTAGTATTCGGTATTTCAACAGCAGTTATAGTTGGAATTATTGCTACTTTATTTCAATAAATTTTACTATTTTATAAAAATGTTTTTATTTAACATTTTGTAGAAATACACAGAAAGGATGATAATTTTATGAATAAAATTGGAAAGCAAACTATTCGTTTTGATGCTCCACCAACTATTGTTGAAACAGCTTCAATTGTAGGTCCTAAAGAAGCTCAAGGTCCTATGGCTGGATATTTTGACAAATGTTTAGATGACGAATTCTGGGGTGAAAAAACTTGGGAAAAAGCTGAAAGCAAAATTATAAAAGAAACTGTTAATATGGCTATTTCAAAATCACAAATTCCTAGTAGTCAAATTGATTTTTGTTTTGCAGGAGATTTATTAAATCAATGTATTTCTTCTAGCTTCGGATTACGAGAATTAAATATTCCATTCTTTGGAGTCTTTGGTGCTTGTTCTACTTTTGTTGAAAGTATGTGTTTAGGTAGTGTTTTTATAGATAGCAAGGCTGCCACAAACGTTTTGTGTGCTACATCTAGTCACTTTTGTAGTGCTGAAAAACAATTTAGATTTCCTTTAGAATTAGGGAATCAAAGACCTCCTACTTCGCAATGGACAGTAACTGGTTCAGGCGCTGCTGTTTTATCTGCTAACGGAAATGGACCTTTCATAACACATATTACCCCTGGTAAAATTGTAGACATGGGAATAAAAGATGCAAATAATATGGGCGCTGCAATGGCCCCTGCCGCTTTTGATACACTAATTACTCATCTCGAAGACACAGGCAGAAAGCCAAGTTACTATGATGCAATTATTACAGGTGACTTAGGTCATATTGGAAAAGAAATAGTACAAGACTTATGTAAAAACAAAGGTTATAATATAAATGGAAATTATGATGATTGTGGAGTATTAATTTTTGACAAATCAAAACAAGATACTCATAGTGGTGGTAGTGGATGTGCATGCATAGGTACTGTATTTTCTGGTTACTTTTTTAAACAATTACGTGATAAAAAAATAAATAAAATTTTATTAATTGCTACTGGTGCCCTTACAAATTCTACTTCTGCACAACAAGGTGAATCTATTCCAGGAATTGCACATGCAATAGCAATTGAAAATTAATACCAAAAGTGACAGACCTACCTTTTGGAGCTTTTTAGAAAGGAGTTTTTATGGAGTTTTTACAAAGTATTGATTTTATGCAATTACTTCGCTGTTTTATTGTTGGCGGTGTTATTTGTATAATTGGTCAAATTTTAATAGATAAAACAAAACTTACGCCTGCAAGAATTTTAGTTGTCTTTGTTACAACTGGAGTTATTCTTGGTGGACTTGGAATTTATAAATATATTATTGATTTTGCTGGCTGTGGTGCTACTGTTCCTCTTACTGGTTTTGGTGCAAATCTTGCTAAAGGAACTTTAGAAGCCGTTAAGGAAAATGGCTTACTTGGTGCTTTTATAGGTGGTGTTAAGGCATCTGCTGGTGGAATCGCTGCTGCTGTTTTCTTTGGTTATATTGCTTCTTTAATTGCAAAACCTAAAATGAAAAAACAATAAATCTTAAAGATTAAATTTTAGGGACGATCCTAAAAATTTAAATAGTTTAAATTTCTAAGTTCGTCCCTTTATTTTAAAACATTTTCTTTATTTTATCATATATATCATACCAACTATAAACCCTTGTAATATTTTCGCCTTCTACATCTTTATTATATAAACAATTATAACAAAATGTTGGTATTTTACTTGATATTTCTTTTATGTTTTCTGGAGAATCTTCTATCATCAATTCTATATAATTTCCTACTACATATGGCAATTTACTTCCCTCTGTATATATTATTTTGTCATATGGAATTTTATTTTCTTCTAGCCATTTAGCTACTATTTCTCCTCTCATTTTTCCTATATATTCTTTTGGAACTCCGTAGTCATTTCTTGCAGTAGTTATATAAATTTCATGACCTTCTTCTTTTAATTTTTTTATTATATCTGATGAAAATGCTCTAGCTGGATATTTTGTAGCATAATATATAATGTATTCATTCCAAAATTTTATTCCTTGTTCTTCTGTCCAATTAAAAGTTTTAAATTCATCATATTCTATTTCTTTAATATCTACTGGCAAATTGTTTTCTACGCAATATTTTGAACCATAATCTGCCAAAAATTTTTCCATATCTGTTAATACTCCGTCAATATCAATTCCTATTCTCATATCTTTTTCTCCTTTTGTTTCTTTATTTATGTATTTATATTATATTTATTTTCTTATTTAGTCAATAACTAATTCCAATAATTTTATTTATTTAAATTTGTTAAAGAACAAAATGGAGACATCCACAAATATCTTTTTATAAAAAAAATACAACCTTATATTTCAAAGATTGCATTTTACATTTTATATAATTATTTTTCTATTTTGTTGCTAATTTTGCAATTTCAGCAAATGCTTTTGGATCATTAACAGCTAATTCTGCAAGCATTTTTCTGTTTACAACTATATTTGCTTTTTTCATTCCTGAAATTAATTTGCTATATGTTGTTCCATTCATTCTTGCTGCTGCATTAATTCTTGCTATCCATAATTTTCTGAAGTTTGATTTTTTATCTTTTCTTCCTACATATGCATACATTCCTGATTTCATAACAGCTTGTTTAGCCATTCTAAATCTATAATGTTTTGCTCCATAGTAACCTTTTGCTCTTTTTAATATTTTTTTATGTTTTTTACGAGTTATTCTTGCTGTTTTTACTCTTGCCATTTTTATTTCACCTTCCTTTAATTACTTGTCATTAATTACCATATGGTAACATTTTTTTGATTCCTGCTTCACATGTTTTATCTGCATAAGCATCTTGGATTTTTCCTCTTGATTTTGCTCTTGATGTTTTGTTTGCTAAAAGATGTCTTCTATTTGATTTTGTTCTTTTAACTTTTCCTGTTGCTGTATAAGAATATCTTTTCTTTGCAGCTTTATTTGTTTTTAGTTTTGGCATAATTATTTCCCCCTATCGTTTTGTTTTTATATTAAATATTAGCTATAACTATTTTTCTACTTTTTTAGCTAATATAATAAACATGTTTTTACCTTCTAATACTGGTTTTTTCTCTGGAGTTGCTACATCTTCTAATTCTTCTATGAACTTATTTAGTACTGCTTCACCTTGTTTTACATAGTTTAATTCTCTTCCACGGAAACGAACTGTAATTTTTACTTTGTTTCCATCTTCAATGAATTTTTTAGCATTTTTGCATTTAAATCCAAAGTCATGATCTTCAATATTAGGTGTAATTCTAATTTCTTTTAGTTCAAATGTTTTTTGTTTCTTTTTTGCTTCTTTTTCACGTTTTGCTTGTTCAAATTTATATTTTCCGTAATTCATTAGTTTACAAATTGGAACTTCTGAATTTGGTGCAACTAGTACTAAATCTAATTTCTTTTCAAAAGCCATATCTAATGCTTCGTTTAAAGATATTGGACCTACTTTTTGCCCTTCATCCGTTATAATTTGAACTTCCTTTGCTCTAATTTGTTCATTAATTGGTAAATCTTGTTTGATATAAAACACCTCCAAAGTTTAATTCTATTTTATAAATAGAAAAAGATTGACTTGAAACAAGCCAATCCACACACAAAAATTTTAAGCATTTCTGCTTTAAAATATTATATTTTCTAACCTTTTTCCCTAATTAGATAAGGTGAGAAGTGGATTGCTTCTTCTTTTTCAATAATAGTATTTTAATATATTATTTTAAATTTGTCAATAGAAATGCCATAATTTCTTTATCCTACTTTATTTTCTTTCATATGGTCATATTTTAATTTTGTTGCCATACCTCCTCTTATGTGTCTTTCTGCCTTATTTTCATCTAATATTACTCTTACCTGTGCAGCAAGTACAGGGTTTATCTTTAAAATTCGCTCACTTAAATCTTTGTGTACCGTAGATTTACTGACTCCAAATTTTTTTGCAGCACCTCTTACTGTATCTTTTGAATCTATAATATAATGTGCCAATTCCATTGCACGCTCTTCAATTGAGTAACCTTTCATAAAGAAAACCTCCATATTGAATACTTTTGTTTAAGTGTATTCATATAGAGGTTGTATTAGAACTTTCATAGTATTTTTTATTGAGTTACTTTGATGCTACTACTTTTATTGTTTGCTTTTTGAATTACTTTCTTTCATTTTTTCCTATTATTATCTCTTGTATTTTCGCGTAAATATCATACCAACTGTAACAACGAATTATATTTTTTCCTTTACATTGTTGATTATATCTTGCATCAAAACAAATAACTGGTATCTTTTGTGAAATAGTATTAATATTTTCCACTTTATCTTCTATCATCAAATCAATATTATTTTCTATACATATTTTAATTTTATCTTCAGGGCTAAATATAATATTATCATAAAATATATCATTTTCTTTTAACCATTCTAAAACAATTTTTCTCATTTTATTTCCTAATTCATCATTTCTATCCGTTAGAAATCTTGCAGTTATTATATATATTTCATTACCTTCTTCATGTAATTTTCTTGTTATTTCATTTGAAAATTTTCTAGCTTTTTCTTTAGTTGAATATTCAAATAGATATTTTCTCCAGAACTCATCATCAAGATTTCTTTTCACATCAAATATTTCTTTAATATCATATCCATTAGGATTAATAATACCTTTATTATTATTTTCAAATATAACTTTGCTTCCATAGTCTAATTGCCATTGCTCTATATCAGTTAAAACTCCATCTATATCTATTCCAATCCTCATTTTTTTACCTCTTTTCAGCATAATACTATCATAATTCAATTTTTATTACAATATTTTTTCATATTTTGGTTCATAATCTTGTAATTCTGCATATATTAGTTTACTCAACATAATTTTATTTTTTTTAACATTTAACCTCATTACTTCATAAAAATAAAGTAATCCACATATATTAATGTAAATTACTTTATTACTAATTCTATTTTGTTAACACCATTAATTTTACAACTAGAATTTTCTCCTCTAAGAAAACCTCCATATTGAATACTTTTGTTTAAGTGTATTAATTTATACCCTCTCTCTCATTTATGAAAATATTGGATTTACTTTTTCTTTTACTTGTACTACCTTTCCATCTTCAACTTTTAAAATTTTATCAACATTTTCAATTGTAGCAGGTCTGTGTGCAATAATAATAACTGTTGAATCTTTTGATAACTTATCTATAACATTTTTTAATTGAATTTCACTTTCAATATCAACATTTGATGTTGGTTCATCAAAAATGTATATACTTGTTTCTTTTGCAATTGCACGAGCAAAAGCAAGTAATTGTTTTTCTCCTTTTGAAAAAGAACTATCTTTTACTTTTTCATATATCCCATTTTCAAAACTTTTAATCTTATCATATAATCCAACCTGTTTTAATATATCAATTATCTTTTCATCTGAAATATTATCATTATCATTTACTATAACATTTTTCTTTATTGTATCATCAAATATGTATGGATTTTGTTGTATAAATGATACGTTTTTTCTTATACTTTCTAATGATATATCATCCATATTTTTTCCATCAAATAATATATTTCCAGAATTTATTTTATAAAATCCCAAAATTAAATTTATAATTGTTGTTTTCCCTGCCCCTGTTTGACCAATTAAGGCAACCTTCTCACCTTTATTAATTGAAAATGTTACATTGTTTAAAATTTGCTTATCTTCTATATATGAAAAATTAACGTTTTTAAATCTTATATTTCCTTCTAGTTTTTCTGCTGTTTGTCCTTCGTAGATGTTTTCTATATTCTCTTTCTTTTGTAATAAATCTTCTATTCTTTTTATTGAAACTATTCCTTGTTGTAAATTTTCATAATGATATAAAATATGACCTAAAGGTTCAAAAAATTTGTCTATGTAACTTACTACAACATAAATAATTCCGACATCTATTCCTGCAACTTTCCCTTGTATACATAGATATATTATAATAGAAATAATCAAATATTTAGTCATTGATTCTACTGGTTTTAGAGCACTCTGGATTGTAAAATATTTTTTGGATATATCTGTTTCTTCTTTATTATATTTATCTAATTCTTCTTTTCTTTCTTTTTGAATATTAAAAAGATTTATTGTATTTATTCCTGAAAATGTTTCTCCAAAATAATTATTAAGCTTTTCGGTATTTTCTATACTTTTTCTATTATAATATTCCATCTTTTTTCCTAACTTAAGTACTGCAAATACTAATATTAAACTACATGTAACCATTACTAATGCAAAATAAATATTTATAAAACACATTACTCCAAGAACCACTATTAAAAATATTCCTGCACTTATAAACATTGGTAGTATTCTACCTATAAAATCTCCTATATTATTTATATCTACTGTCATTCTTGTTATTAATGTAGATATATGCATATTAGAAAAAGTTTCCATATTAAAACTAATTACTTTTTTATAAGATTCTTCTCTAATTTCATATGTTAATCCTTCTGTGTTTTTAGCTAAAGATACATATTTTACATATTCTAAAAAAGCACATATTATTGAAAGGAGCATATATGTAATAACTATGCCTAATATTTTACTTGATATTTCATTAAATGATGTTACATTTTCCGCTAAAAAAATAGCTTGCTTTATTATATATGGTAGCAAAGTATTAATTAATGATGTTATTATCATTAATATGATAACAAATAAAAATCTATATTTATACTTTCCTATAAGACTTTTTATATTAATCATCATATACCTCCTGTTCCATCTTTATTTCAACTAATGTTTTATTTTCTAATTTGTATATTTTATCTGCATTTTTTATATCTTCCATCATACTCGAAATTATAATTAAAGTTGTTTTATTTTTTCTATCGTTCAAGTTTTCTATCACTTTTGTACGTGTATCTATATCTAAACCTGTGAAGCCATTATCTATGATTAGTATGTTAGGCATTGTTATTATATTTCTAGATAAAATCAATCTTTGCTTTTGTCCTCCTGAAAGCTTAATGCCATTATCACCTATTAAAGTATTATATTTTTTATCTAGTTTCTCGATTGTTTCAAACAACTCTGCTTTTTCTGTAGCTTCTTTTATATCACTTTTATTATAAATTTTGTATAACTCTATATTATGTTTTATTGTATTATCATATATATAATCATCTTGCATAACATAAGCAAATTTTTCATAAAATGATTTTCTCTCAATATCATTTATATCTATATCGTTAAAAAATATTTTTTTGTCTGGAATACTATAAAATTTTGCAAGTATATTGGCTAGTGTAGTCTTACCTGATCCAGTTTTTCCTAATATTCCTATAAAACTACCATATGGTATATTTAAATTTATATTTTCTAATATATTTTCTTTTTCACCTTTATATTTAAAATCTAAATTGCTTATTTGTATACTAGCATTCTCTGGCATTTTTATATTTCCATCAGTGTTTATATCTATATCATATAAAAATTGTATTCTTTTATATATTATTTTTATCATATTTGCTTTTTCTACCAAAAATCCTGCATATAAATAATCTTTCATTACTTTTTGAATTATTGAGTTAAATGCAATAAATGCACCTATTGTAATACTTCCATTTACAACTAAATATAATCCAAATATACAAGAAATTGAAAAACCTAAACCTTGAAAAAATGTTGTTATTGAATTAATACTTGAAGTTATTTTATTGTACTCAATATTTTTATTTTTTAATTCATTATTTATTTTATTAAATTTATTTAATGTTTCTTCCTCTGTAACATATGATTTTATTACACTAAATCCACAAAAACTATCATTTATGTGTTTTGAAAGTTTTGATTCCTCTTCTTTTTTCTCATATAACAATTTTTGAGCTTTAGAATTTTGTCTAAATATAAAATATATAAACATTGGAAATGTTACAAATACTGCTATTGCAAGTGCTAAATTAACGTATTTTACTGCAAAAACAAAACCTAAAACTGTATATGATATTAATCTTATCAACTCAATTACTCCATGACTCATTATTGACCAAATACATGTGATATCATTTATTATATATGAAACAAATTTTCCTTTATCAGTTCTATCAAAAAAGTCTATTTTTGCTCTTTCTAGTTTTTCTAATATATTATCTAAAATTCCTTGTTTCAGTTTTCTACTGGTTGGAAATAAAACCCTTCTATATATAAAATTTGTAACATATTGTACTAGTAATATACTTACCAAAAATATTATGTTTTTCTTTGTTTCAAAATCTATTTTTCCAACATTGTTTATTATTGAATCTAATATTTTTCCAAATATTACAGGTTCTAACAAAGTAAATATTACATTAATTATAAAAAAAATAAAAAATATAATATATTCTATTTTATATTTTTTTAACTGTTTTAAAATTAGCTTATGCATCTTGTTTTCCCCATTTCTTTATAAAATACTTTTTTATTTTAGCATAATCATTATATTTTTACAACAAAGTGTAATTTTTAAATTCTATAAAGTATGTGTTAAGTATTATTTGGCAATTTTTTTATCTTTTTTTGTCAGAATTATTTATTTCTTTATATTTTAGTCTTGTATATATTCTCTGATATTGGAAATAATTTATTTAGGTGGTGATAATATGACAAGTAAAGAGCTTTTATATGTTGAAGATGCTTTAGGACATGAATGTTATATGAAAACATGTGCTAAAAAAACTTCTTCTCAATTAACAGATCCTACTCTTTCTACTTATGTAGCAGAGTTAGAACAAAAGCATACTGATTTATTTAACAAATTTTTAAATTTATTATAGGAGGTACTTATGGAAGATAGAGATTTAATCGAAAATGAATTATTAGTAATTAAAGGTGTATGTGATTTATATCTTCATGGAACAATAGAATCTTCTACTGCTGAAGTTCACATGGCTTTTAAAGATGCTTTAAATGAATCTTTAAATATTCAAAACAAAATTTATAATCTTATGAAAGAAAAAGGATGGTATAAAACTGATACTGCTGAACAAACTAAAATTGATACTGTTAAACAAAATTTCATAGGTAAATAAAATTTAAAACCTCTGTTAATTAAGTGTTTCGTTAACGGAGGTTTTACTTTGTGGCAATAGTGGCAATAGGGCCGCCCCTTTTTGACACAAAAAAGTCAAAAATAGGCGACCCTACTGGTAGCAAATTTATTTATTAAAATATTCGCTTGTTTCTTCTAGGTTTTCAAAGTTTTTATGTTTCAAGACTTCATATATAACTATTGCTACTGAATTAGATAAATTTAAAGAACGAAGCATACTTCTCATTGGAATTCTAATTGTTTTGTCTAAATATTTTTTTAGTAAGTCTTCTGGTAATCCCTTTGTTTCTTTTCCAAATAATAAAAATACTTCATCAAATTTTTCATATTCTACATCTGAATAACAAGTTTGTCCTTTTGTTGTTACAAAATATATATTGTTTTCTTCTGGTTTATATTTTTTTAAAAATTCTTCTAAAGATGAATGTTTTTCTATGTCTAATTTATCCCAATAATCAAGTCCTGCTCTTTTTAATGTTTTATCTGTTATTTCAAACCCCAGTGGCTCAACTAAATGTAATTTTCCTCCTGTTGCAGCACATGTTCTTGCTATATTTCCTGTATTTTGTGGTATTTCTGGTTCTACCATTACAATGTTAATTTTCATTTAATTCTCTCCTTTATCTCTAGCATTATATTCTAACAAAAATAAAAAGTCAACGTGGCAATAGGGCCGCCCCTTTTTGACATTTTTTGTGTCAAAAAGGGGCGGCCCTATTGCCACGTTTTACGAATTTTTGTTTGACTTTTGTGATATACTATGTTATATTATTTATACGAACATTATTTTGATTATTTAAAATAGTCAATCAAATAATTTGTATTTTTTCGCAACACTGTATGCCTTTATAAATTAAACAAACTAAAAATACTAGAAAGGTTTATAGGTAAAACCTTATTTAAAAACCTAAATATTTATACAAAGAGTGAAATTAAATGGATATTCTTGAAAAATTAAAAATATTAGCAGATTCAGCAAAATATGATGCTTCTTGTAGTTCTTCTGGAAGCAAACGTTCAAATACAAAGGATGGAATTGGAAACGGAGATGTTTCTGGTATTTGTCATAGTTGGCGGAGCTGATGGCAGATGTATTTCTCTTCTTAAAATTCTAATGAGTAATGTCTGCATTTATGATTGTAAATATTGTATTAACAGATGTACAAACTCTGTTAAAAGAGCTACCTTTACTCCTAGAGAAATTGCTGATTTAACTATTGCCTTTTACAAACGTAATTATATAGAAGGTTTATTTTTAAGTTCTGCTGTAATAAAAAATCCAGACTACACAATGGAACGTTTATATGAGGCAATTTTTATATTAAGAAAAGAATATAATTTTAATGGTTATATCCACGTAAAAACTATTCCTGGTGCAAGTAAAGAATTAATTGATAAATTAGGTCATTTAGTAGATAGAACAAGCATTAACATTGAGCTTCCTTCTAATGATAGCCTAAGACTTTTAGCCCCACAAAAAGAAAAAATAGGAATTCTAACTCCTATGCAATATATTTCAAAGGAGATAAGCATTTCTAAACAGGAAAAATCAAAATATAAAGAAAAATTCGTGCCAGCAGGTCAAACTACTCAATTAATTGTAGGTGCAACTCCTGAAACAGATTTGAAAATTATGAAATTGTCTAAAAGTTTATATAATAAATTAAGTTTAAAGCGTGTTTATTATTCTGCCTATGTTTCTATTAATGAAGATAGCAATTTACCTGTACTTTCTTCTCCACCACTTCTTCGAGAAAATAGACTTTATCAAGCAGATTGGCTTATTCGCTTTTATGGTTTTAAAATTGACGACTTATTAGATGAAACTCATCCAAACTTTCATACTATGTTAGACCCTAAATGTGATTGGGCTCTTCGTAATTTGCAACATTTTCCTATAGAAATTAATAAAGCTGACTATAATACTTTATTAAAAGTTCCAGGCATTGGTGTTATTTCTGCAAAACGTATTATTACTGCAAGAAGAGAATTTAATTTAACTTTTGAGAATTTAAAAAAACTTGGAATTGTACTAAAACGTGCTCGTTATTTTATTACTTGTAACGGAAAATATTATGACCCTATTAAGCATTTTAACGAGAATTTTATTGCTCAAAATTTACTTTTTTTAGAGCGTACATCCACATCTTCTTTAAACTATGTGCAAACTTCTTTATTTGATAATATTTCAAATGCAGATAATTTCATTTTTGACGCACTTTTACCAACAAAGGAGGATAAACAAAAATGTTTAACTGGAATAATATAAATAAAACTTACGTATATGATGGCTCTTTTGAAGGACTTCTTAGCATTGTTTTTAATTGTTATATAAATAAAAACATACCTTTAAAAATTGTAGAAAAAAGTAATTTAGAAATAAATTTTTTAGATGAAATTGAAGAGCAAATAACTAATTATGAACATTCTGATAGAATATTTCATGGAATTATTAAAAGTATTTCTTACGATACTTTGTATAATAGTTATTATGCTTTTCTTTCTAATACAAAAAATAAAGAGATTAATATTGTAAAATATCTTTTAAATGGTTTTGTTATTG
Source organism: uncultured Clostridium sp. (assembly GCA_900553405.1). Lineage (GTDB taxonomy): Bacteria > Bacillota > Clostridia > TANB77 > CAG-508 > UMGS1663. The sequence continues at coordinate 17,733 of USDF01000012.1, forward strand.
GTCCTAAAATTGATACTATGCTTTCTATCGATTTTGTATTTGCTGTGCATTCTATGCGAAAAAAAATGTTACATGAAGCTCATAAATTTAAAGGATTACTTCGTTTTATCCAAATAAAAGAAAATCTATTTTATGCTTCTATTCACCCTGATAACAATATAATCGAAAATTTAGGACATCATTTTATAAATAGATTACCTACCCAAAATTTTATTATTCATGATAAAAATAGAAATATTGCATTTATTTATAATACTAAAGAATATAAAATAATAAATAATTTTTCTTTGCCATCTTTTACTATTTCAGATGAAGAAAAAAAGTATCAAGAATTATGGTCTACATTTTTTAAGAATATTGCTATTAAAGAAAGGACAAACAAAAGACTTCAAATGCAATATATGCCTAAAAAATATTGGCAGGACTTAGTAGAACTAAACTAACCATTTTAATATTAAATGTTTTTTAGTTTAATTTATAACTTTTATCAAAAATTAAAATAAATTATAAACTATTCTTTATAAATATTGATTTTAGCAGAAAAAAGTTCGACATAAAATTGCATTTTATGCTATTTTGTGCTATAATTAATATGTAAGTTATTTACATATTAATTATACGGAGGATAAATTTTATGCTTACATTTGTAAACTTTAATGCTCGGCAATTGGCTGTAACTACTGGTTTTAATAGGAAAATCAATAAAATAGCTGAAAGTTTAAGAATCAAAAAGGTATTATATTCTGAAATCATTAATATTGAAGATTCTAGTTTAGATGTTCTTCTTATTGATGAAAAAATGTATTTTCACAAAATACATTTATATTCTAATTTAGCAACTAAAATGTTAAATGAAGATTTCAGTAAATTACTTGATTCCCTTGGAATTTCTAATTTAGGACCCAATTTAAATGTATCTGCTGTTTCTAAGGATTGTAATCTCATTGAAGAAATCAATTCTATATTAAGCAGAGCTATGGAACTTCTTAACATTGAAAATTCTTCAAATATTGATCGACTTGAAAATAGTTCATCTTCTCAATTTGGAGTCAACCTTGAGAGTTTCACCTACAAAGATGTACATGATGCAGTAGAACCTTTAGTAAAAGATTTTATACATAATCTTTTTAACTTTAAGATAATAAATCTTACTAAAAATTCTATTGAGATACTAGCCATAACTTCAGACTGTAAATTGTTTCAATATACTATTCAGGTTAGTAGTACATATTCCAATTTTATTAATCGCTATATTTCAGCTATACTTCCTTATGAATATTTCATAGAAATGAAACGTAACCTTAAAAATCTTGACTTTTCAGCTGCATTAAAAAAAACTCTTCCCATTTATAATTCTAAAAAAGAAAAATTAGATACTTGTGGGTTTTTAACATTTCTTTTAAATACTTATAAAAAGGATATAAAGGGTGAAGGTTCCGGTAGTGAAGGATTAAAGAATTTCCATAAATTTTTCTTTGATACCTGTACTAACGAAAATGAAGCTATGTCAATGATTAGATCTTGTTATACTCAAGCTAAAACCTATGAACAAAAAAAGCAATTGCTATCCAATGAAGAAAAAACTACCTAATTAGGTAGTTTTTTCTTTGTATATTTTTATTTTTTTTTGAAAAAATATCTACTGTTAAGAATTATGTAGTTTACGTTTACTTTTTAGTTTCTGTAAACCTAACCTTATAAATGCTATAGTCCAAATAGATAAATTTTTACGATTAAATTCATTTTAGAAAGGAGTATATTTATGGCAGTAGATTATACAGTTATTGGTGAAAGATTAAAAAAAGCTAGAAAAGATAAACATTTAACTCAAGAACAATTAGCAGAAAAAATTGATGTTTCTATTGCTTTCTTAAGTAGAGTAGAAAGAGGTAGTTCACAAATTAACTTAAAAAGATTAAGTCAAATTTGTCAAATTTTAGAGGTTACTGAAGGAGATATTTTAAATGGAGCTTCTAGTAAATCCACAAAATATTTAAACTCTGAGTTTGCTGATTTACTAAAAAATTGTTCTTCTGAGAAACAAAAATTAATATATGATATAGCTAGAGTAATTGCTGAAAATAAATAAAAAATAAGAATTTTTATATAATATTTATATATTTATTTTCATAAAAAAGTAAAAAGAATCTTTATTTTGAATGAACTTAATTATTAGATAAGAAAATTTTACTAATAAAAGTTCAGTACAATTTAAAGATTCTTTTTGTTTATTTATAATTTGAACTATTTTTCTAATTTGATATATGATTATCTGTAAAATTTACCTTATTTATGCTATTTTTATAAAATAACGAAATTATTAATTTTCATGCTGTATAAGCACTTATAAATTTCATTTTTCGTTAATTATCTTCTAATTAAGAAAGGGTGATTTTTATGGCAGTAGACTTTAGTATTATTGGAAAACGTATTAAAGAAGCTAGGAAGAGAAAAGGATTAACACAAGAGAAATTAGTAGAACAAATGGATGTCTCTATTGCCTATTTAAGTAAAGTAGAAACTGGGAAAATACATATTAATTTGGAAAGATTATCTCAAATATGTAATATTTTAGATGTTACTGAAGGTGAAATTTTAAATGGTGTTTCTAACAATTCTGAAAAATATTTGAATAATGAATTTAATAATCTATTAAGAAAATGTTCACCAAAACAGCAAAAGTTAATTTACAATATATTAAAAGTTATTTTAGAGGAAAATTAATTCTTATTATTTAAAAAGTAAAATGCACAGGAATTATATCCTGTGCATTGATATATCTAATTAATATTTTATTTTTTGTACAATTGTATAAGATCTATTCTTTATAAAGCAATATTTTCCACCATTTTTCACTAAAAAATTCTTGAAAAAAGCATCATACTATGTTACTATAAAAATGTATATTGTAAAAAATTAATTAATAATAAAATAAGGAGGATTTATTTATGAAATTCAAGCAATGGGAAGGATTTAATATCCTTGGAGAATGGACAAAAGAAATTGACGTAAGAGGGTTCATTCAAGCAAACTATACTCCATATGATGGAGACGATTCTTTCTTAAAAGAACCAACAGAAAGAACTAAAAAATTATGGGATGAAGTTTTAGAACTTTATAAAAAAGAAAGAGAAAATGGAGTACTTGATGTAGATACAAAAACTCCATCTGCAGTAAATGCATATGATGCAGGTTATATAAATAAAGAATTAGAGCAAATTGTAGGTCTTCAAACAGATGCACCTTTAAAAAGAGCAATTATGCCAAATGGTGGTATTAAAATAGTAGAAAAATCTTGTGATGCTTATGGATACAAAGTAGATGAAGAAACAGACTACATCTACAATAATCTAAGAAGAACTCATAATGATGGTGTATTTAGTGTATACACTCCAGACATTAGAGCAGCAAGAAGCTCACATTTAATTACTGGTCTTCCAGATGGATATGGACGTGGAAGAATTATTGGTGATTATAGACGTGTTGCACTTTATGGTGTAGATGTTTTAATCGAAGAGAAAAAACACGAATTAGAAATATTAGATGTAGATGAATTTACAGAAGATGTTATTCGTGAACGTGAAGAAATTCATGACCAAATAAAAGCTTTAGAAGATTTAAAGAAAATGGCTGCAAAATATGGATTTGATATTTCAGTTCCAGCTTCAAATGCTAAGGAAGCTATTCAATGGTTATACTTTGGATATTTAGCTGCAACTAAAGATCAAAACGGTGCTGCTATGAGTTTAGGTAGAACTTCTACTTTCTTAGATATATACATTCAAAGAGATTTAGAAAATGGAAGCTTAACTGAAGAAGAAGCTCAAGAATTAATGGATCATTTTATTATGAAATTACGTATGATTCGTTTCTTACGTGCACCAGAATATAACGAACTATTTAGTGGAGACCCTGTTTGGGTAACTGAAAGTGTTGGTGGTATGGGTGTTGATGGTAGAACTTTAGTTACTAAAAACTCTTTCAGAGTTTTACACACATTAACAAACCTAGGCCCTGCCCCAGAACCAAACTTAACAGTTTTATGGTCTGAAAGATTACCAGAAAACTTCAAAAAATATACTGCTAAAATTTCAGTAAAAACATCTTCTATTCAATATGAAAATGATGACTTAATGAGAGTAACATTAGGAGATGACTATGGTATTGCATGTTGCGTGTCTGCAATGAAAATTGGTAAACAAATGCAATTCTTTGGTGCTAGAGCAAACTTAGCTAAAACTCTTCTTTATGCTATTAATGGTGGTAGAGATGAAAAAACAGGAAAACAAGTTGCTCCTAAATACGAACCAATTACTTCTGAATATTTAAATTATGATGAAGTTATGGAAAAATTTGATGTTATGATGGATTATGTTGCAAAAATATACATTAAAGCATTAAATGCTATTCATTATATGCATGACAAATATTCATATGAAGCATTAGAAATGGCTTTACATGATAAAGAAATTTTAAGAACTATGGCATGTGGAATTGCAGGACTTTCAGTAGTTGCTGATTCTTTATCTGCTATTAAATATGCAAAAGTAAAAGTTTTAAGAGATGAAACTGGACTAGCTGTAGATTATGAAGTTGAAGGAGACTTCCCTAAATACGGAAATGATGATGACAGAGTAGATAGCATTGCTGTAGATATAGTAAAAACTTTCTTAGGAAAACTACAAAAACATCATACTTATAGAAATTCAAAACATACATTATCTATTTTAACTATTACATCAAACGTAGTATATGGAAAAGCAACAGGAAATACACCAGACGGAAGACGTGCTGGAGAACCTTTTGGACCAGGTGCAAACCCATTACATGGTAGAGATACAAATGGTGCAGTAGCAGTTATGAACACTATTGCAAAATTACCTTATGAATACTCAGAAGATGGTATTTCATACACATTCTCTATTACACCAGGAACTTTAGGAAAAGAATTAGATACACAAGTAAATAACTTAGTAAGCTTACTTGATGGATATTTTAAACAAACAGGACATCACATTAATGTTAACGTATTTGACAGAGCATTACTAGAAGATGCGATGGAACATCCTGAAAAATACCCACAACTTACAATTCGTGTATCTGGATATGCAGTAAACTTTATTAAATTAACAAGAGAACAACAATTAGACGTAATTCATAGAACAATACATGAGAAATTTTAAAACTAAAGAGAGCCAATTAATGGCTCTCTTTAAATTTGTTACCTGTTAATAACCTTCGGAACATCATCCTTATTCTTCCTGCCTTTTCAAGTCCCATGCATTGACACTCTATAGAATCTGTACATCCATAATGTTCACATGTAAAACAAACATCTTTTGGCATATTATGGACTAATGTTCCTTTATAAGGTAATTGTTTCCGATTTTTCTTCATGCTTCATACCTCCTGTTGTTATTAATCTTATTTCAACTTTAACATATTAATATTTTATCATATTTACATAATTTATTCAATACTAGTTTTTATTTTTTGATTTTTTATAATTTCAATTAAGGACTTTTCAATTCCTTGTTTTGTGAATACATATGACAGATACCTTCTTTCTCCATAGTTTTGAAATTCTTTCTCTTTTAACTGAAAACATTTTTTAAAATTCCAGCTAACATAGAAATTCCCTGTTCAGTATAAACATATGGTAAATATTTTTCAATTCTATACTTTATATTATCTTTTTCTAATGTGGTTCCATTTTGGAACCACATTTCTTTTAGTTCCGCCATCGTTAATTGAAAACAAAAATCTTCTGGAAATCTTTTTTTATTTCTATTTACAGTTTCATTTATTCTTTTAGTAGGATAATGGTATAGCATAGCCACATCACTATCTAACATCACTTGTTTTCCTCTTATGTTATAAATTAAATTTTTAATATTTTCTGTTTCATTATTTAATACATTTAATTCTTCGTTTATTGGTGCAATATTATTTTTTTCATTCATAATTATCACATCCTATTTCAAAGTTTCATTTATTAAAAAACATTTGTTTTGTTGTGTCAAGTGTTTTTACTTTTTTATCTTCTACAGAAATTAAATTTTGTATCAGTTTACACTGCGTATAAAATCTTGATTCCATTTTTTGTTGTATTTTATAATTTTTTATAGTAAAATGGTTACGATATTATTATATTAAAAATACGGAGGATATTATGGAAGGAAGAATTCACTCATTTGAGAGTTTAGGAGCAGTCGATGGTCCGGGTGTTCGATTCGTAGTCTTTATGCAAGGATGCGCTTTAAAGTGCAAATATTGCCAAAATAGAGACACTTGGAATTTAAAAGGTGGCACTACCTATTCTAGTGATGAAATTGTAGAAAAAATTTTAAGATATAAAAATTATATTATGCCCAATGGTGGTGTTACTATAAGTGGTGGAGAACCTTTGCTTCAAGCTAAATTTTTAATTGAACTTTTTACCAAGTTAAGGCAATATAATATTCACACATGCATAGATACATCTGGAAGTGTAGTTTTAACAGATGAAATAAAAGAATTGATTAATTTAACTGATTTATTTTTGTTAGATATAAAATGTATAAATGATGAAAAGGCTATTAATTTAACTGGTGTTTCTAACAAAAAAGAATTAGAATTTGCCAAATACTTAAGCAGTATTAATAAACCTATGTGGATTAGACAAGTTTTAGTTCCTGGATATACTGATGATGAACAAGATTTGACTAAATTAAGAGAATTTATTTCTACCTTAAAATCTGTAAAAAAAGTGGAAGTTCTTCCATATCATGATTTAGGTAAATTTAAATGGGAACAGATTGGTGAAGTTTATCCTCTAGAAAATGTTAGAACTGCAAACAATGATGATGTAAAAAGGGCAAAAGAAATATTAGAAATACAATAAAAAGAAACTATCTATTTAGATAGTTTCTTTTTTCTTAGTTACCACCTTGACGAGTCTGCAATTGGAATAACTTCTGATAAGATCGGCTGTCCTAATACGTTAACTCCTTTTACAAAGTAAATGTCATCGAAAAAGTATGTTTCTCTTGCAAGTTCAACAAATAGTCTCTTAACTTTACCCATAAGCATCTCTTTTCCAGGTAAATCAATTCTAATTATAGCATCACATAAAGATTTTTCAAATGCTATAGCTGCAATTCCACCTATTACTTTGTTATCTTTTAGAATAACAAAATATAAATTAGGTTCATCATCTTTTCTCTGTGTAACATTCTTTTTTACAGCTGTATAAAACATGTTACGATCTTTAGGTGAATAATTAAATTTTGCAATATAACTTGCTACATCTTTTGCCTGCATTGTCCGTATAACAATATCGTCTTTTTTTATACTGTACATATTTTTTCCTCCTGTATATTCACTAAGAATATTATGTATATAACTACTTATATAATAGCATATTTTATGTAAATTGTCTAGTTTTTTAGAGGTAATTAGCAAATTTGGAGTATCAAAAAATTATTTATATAATTTTTGGTACTCCAATTCTTATGTTCTAATTATTATATATATTACATTATAAAGTCTATTATTATTCCAGATAATACACCTATTAAATATAATATCGTTACTATTTTTATATTTTCTTTAAAATTCTCATTTACTCTAAATAATATTAATATTCCTATTCCAGAGCCTACTAATAGTCCTCCTATCATAGAACCTACTGAAATTACATTTTGTAAATATAATTGTGTTAATATAACAGATGACGCACAATTTGGAATTAAACCTACTATTCCGGCTATTAATGGTCCTACAACTGGCATGTTTAATATTAAGTTTGATATATTTTCTTCTCCTATAAAGTATATAGCAATATTCATAATTAATGAAATTATTATTATAAACACAAAAATATTTAATGTATGTTTTATAGAAGATTTTAATATTCCTTCTTTTTCACAATGACAATGTTCGTGTTCACATATATGCCCTATTTCTTCCCCTGCTTCTTCATTTTCTTGTTTTTTCTTTTTCTTTTTAAATGCTTGTCCTACAAAGTCTATTACTACTCCTGCTATTATTCCTATTACTAACTTTGTAGCTAATATCTTTAAAATGATATCTATTGGTGCCGCTTCTGATATTAATATAGGTAACATTTCATCTGATGTTGATAAAAATATTGCTATTAATGTTCCTAATGTTATTACTTTACCTGCATAAAGGTTAGCTGCTGCTGCAGAAAAACCACATTGTGGAAAAATTCCTAATATTGCACCAAAAACTGGTCCCCATTTACCTGATTTTTTTATTATATTTTTTGTTTTATCTCCTGTTTTGTGTTCTATATATTCCATTATTAGATATGTAATAAATAGAAATGGTAACAATTTTAATGCATCTATTCCTGTATCTAATAATACTTCTAAAAGTTCTTTTGACATTTTTTTCTCCTTTATATATCTTTTAATTACTCTAATATATATAATTCTAGTTTTCACATTTTAAATTAAATATTATTTTTTTATTTGCAACTCTATTTTAACTATTATTTATAATATCATATTTTTCTATTTATAACAAGAGTAAAATTTTAGTAATCTAATGCTTCTTTTATTTTATCAATATTTTCAACTACACAATTATAACCATATTTATAGCAATTATCTAATTTTTCTATATCTAAAAGACCTACTTTATCTGTATATACATTTAAAACTATATCACTCATTTCTAAACTCTCTTCTGATATTTTGCTTCCCATTATATCTATAGTTTTCATTACAATATCCATTATATTGCTATTTTCATCTACTGGATCTGCATCAAATTTAACCGCTATTACCTTATCTGCCCCTTGTTTTCTTACTTCATTAACTGGAACATTGTCTAATGCTCCTCCATCCATAAATGCATGTGTTCCCATTAAACAAGGGTTAAAAACTGCTGGAAAACTACTGCTTGCTCTTACAGCCTTTCCAACTGTTATATCTGTAATATATTGTAATTTGTCTTCTGTATTTTCAGGAATACTATTAGTAAATACATACTCTTTTGATTCTGTAATATCTACACTTGGTATTACGAGAGGCATTTGTATTTCATTTAAATTTTTTATACCTTTTCGTAATGCTAGCTTATTATATACTGTTTCTATTATTTCTCCATCTTTTAAACTTGAAAATACTTTTTTACTTTTAAAAAAGTGACTTTGTAATCCTGAAATAATAGGTTTTGTATTAAGAGCTGCAATATCTTTTGCATATCTTTTAAATAATATATATATGTAATGCGGTGTATATCCCATTGCATATAAAGAGGCTACCATACTACCACAACTTGTTCCTCCTATTATATCTATTTTTATTCCATTCTCTTCTAATGCTCTTAATACTCCTGCATGTGCTATCCCTCTAATTCCTCCACCTGATAAAGCGACACCTATTTTCATAAAAAAGCCTCCTATACGTTTTACTTATAGTATTTACAAATATTATATGTTTAAACGCATAAGAGGTTATTTTTTTATTTTACTTCTATACTATTATAATATAAATCTTCTGGATTTACATCTTCTCCAGTTTCCCATTCTATTGTTTCACCAGCGGGATGTACTTTTTTAAATAGTTCATAATTCTTTAAATTTTTAAATGCTTCATAGTTTAAGTTTGGTTTCATATCATATATTTTTATTTTTCCATTTTCATATTTTATTAATATTTTATAATCTTCTAATACTTCTATATCTTTTATTATTGGCATTAACATTTTTATCTCTCCAATCTTTTTTACTTTAAAGGCTCTATTTTGAAACCTTCTTTTCCTTGTAGTAAAAGATTCCACAAATCATTTAGTTCTTTATTATGTATTTCAATCCATGCTTGTATTATTTTTTGCTGGCTTTTAGGAATTTGACCTTCTATTATATTCCCATTTAAATCAAATATGGCTCTATATTCATTATAATTTACGTGCATATGCGGTAAATTATGTTGTTTATTATCTCTAAAGTACATTCTTATCGTTATACCATAAAATTTAGATATAATTGGCACTTTCATTCCTCCTTATAATATCATATTACTTTCTATTTTTCAACTTTCTAGTTAAATTTTATTTAAAATTGTTTGTAGTGTTATAATAAAATACGTTTTTTTATTTAGAATCCTGTTCTTGGTAATGTAGGTTTTGGTGGTTCTTTAGATTTATTTGTAATTGTTATTTCTGATATTTCTCCATCTTTTTCTATTTGAACTATATGTTCTTCTTCATTTAGTATATAATTTTTGTTTGTTTTAGTTTCTTTTAATATATATTTTCCTAGTTCTAATTCTTCTGTAAGAATAATTCCTTCTTTGTCTGTTACATATGTACCTACTAATTCACCATTTTCTCTTTTTAATTCAAAAACTACATCTTTTAATGGCGTGCCTTTTAAATCTCCATTTATTTTATTGTCATCTTCACTTACTTTTATTATTTTTATTTGACCTTTTTGTTTTTCGTTTTCTATTTTTATTATTGTAGTTTCATTCCATTTTATTTCTATTTCTTTTTCTTCTGTTGGTTTATAACCTTCTTTTGTTTCTTTTTCTTTTATAGTATAGGCACCTATTGGTAAATCATTTATATTTACTTCTCCCTTTTCATCTGTAACTACTTCTTTTACTAATTTTCCATTTTTATCATATATTTCGAATTTTACATCTTCTAGTAAAATCTCGTTATTATCTTTGTCTACTTTTATAATTCTAAGATTACCTTTTTTTAATTCATTTTCGAATTCTACAGTTGTTTTTTCTCCCCACTTTAAAGTAACTTCTTTTTCCTCTTTACTTAATACATAATTTGCTGGTACTTCTATTTCTTTAATTATTACATTTTGTGGTTCTAATCCCTCTAATTTTGCAATACCTTTTTCATTTGTTGTAACTTTTCCCAGTACATCACCATTTTTATTTTTTATTTTAAATGTAACATTTGCAATTGGCTCTTTTGTTTCTTGATCTATTTTTAATATTTCTAAGTTACATTTATTAGATTTAATTTTTAAACTTGTATTTGTACTTGCTTTTTCATAGCCTGATGTATATGTGGCATAACTTTGTGCATCTTCTATTTTACTTTTACAGAAAAACACTGGATTTGTTTTCACATAAGCATTTTTTATATTGATTCTTCCATCAATATCCTTTTGTATTTTATTTATTGGAATTGCTACTTTGAAATAATTTTCTGATAAAATATTTTTTTCTTTATTTTTTGAATCTAATATTTTTGTTCCACTAGGGAAATCTTTGATTTCAACCTCATAAGATTTTAAATTTTTATTTCCTGTTACTTTGTAATTTTGAACATAATATAATGTATTTCCTATTTTTTCTTTTTTATATTCACCTTGTGCAGAAATACTTACTCTTGGAGTTTCATATACTTCTTTTCCATTTATTCCATATTCATAAAGTTTTTGTGAAACCTCTAGAACTTTTGCTCCTCTTCTTCTAATTTCTTCTACACTATTTCCATCTACACTTCTGTCTCCTAATACATATTTATCTTTTGGAGCTATTCCTTCTACTAAACTATGAAGTGCAATTTTCGTAGCGCTATAGAAATCATCATCACATTCTAAGTTCCATTCCTTATATGTAGAACCCATATATCCTTTATTTAATACTCTCCATATTTTATTGTCTTTTTCTTTACTTATTGTTGTTTCATATGAGTCATAACCTGTTCCAACGCCTTGTTTTGCAGGTTCTACACAAAATGCCGGATATCTTACTCCTTCTTTTTCATCTGTATAGTACACATACCATACAATTTTATAACTCCATTTTTGATAATCTTCCATCCAATATTCTACCAAAGAATCACATTCATGATCTCCTTCAAGTTCTATGGTATCTCCTTCTTTTATACTTGCTTGTACAGTACTAAACATATTTCCTGTAATTTGTAATATTTGTATAATTAGTAATAGTATTATTAATACTTTTTTTGTTATTTTATTTTTCATATCTTTTCCTTTCTTTTATAATTTGCTTTTATTAAAATTATAGGTAGGAAAATTTGGCAAACAAAATTTAATTTCTACTACATTTGTTTTCTGTAATAACTTATATAATATTCCTAGAATACAAAAAAGAGACTAAATAAACGTTATAAACGTTATATTTAGCCCCTATTTTATTTTTATGTATAAACCATTATATTATTCTTGTGTAAATGGTAATACAGCAATTTGTCTTGCTCTTTTTACTGCTAAAGTAATATCTCTTTGATGTTTTGCGCAAGCTCCTGTTGCTCTTCTTGGTAATATTTTACCTTTATCATTGATGAATTTTTTTAATTGATCTGCGTTTTTATAATCTAAAACAAGATTCTTGTCTGCACATAAAGGACAAACTTTTTTTCTTATTTTTCTAAATCTTGGATTAAAATCTTCATCCATGTTGCTGTTTCTATTGTTTCTTTTTTGTTTTTTGTCTGCCATTGCAATTTCCCCCTATCTTATAATTTTATCGTTTCTCTTACTTAAAATGGTAAATCGTCTCCTGAAGAAACTTCAAAATCTGAACTTCCAGCTGATTCTGGCATAGCACCAAAAGTAGCATCAAAGTTTGCACTTGAATCTCCATCTCTTTTACTATCTGCAAAATATGCTTCTTCTGCAACAACTTCTGTAATATAGTGTTTTTGACCTTGGTCATCATCCCATGTTCTTGTTTGAATTCTTCCAATTATTCCAACTTGTTGACCTTTTTTGAAATATTTGCTACAGAATTCTCCAAGTTTGCTCCATGCTACTATATTAATAAAGTCTGCTTGTCTTTCTTCGCCTTGTCTTGTAAATCTTCTATTAACTGCTAAGCTAAAAGAAGCTACTAAAGTATTATTAGATTGTGTATATCTAACTTCAGGATCTCTTGTTAATCTTCCCATTAAAATTACTTTGTTCATATTTTTTACCTTATCCTTTCTTTTAAAGGCTTTCTTACTATTCTTCTACTTTTACTGTCATGAATTTGATTATTTCGTCTGTAATTCTATAAATTCTTTCAAGTTCAGAAATTAGGCTTGGGTTTGCTTCGAAATAAAATACTACATAGAAACCTTCAGTGTTTTTTTGTATTTCATATGCTAATTTTTTTCTTCCTAATTCGTCTGCTTTTTCTAATTTTCCATCAGTATTAATCAAATCTGTAAATTTTTGAACAAGACTTTTAATTCCTTCTTCATCTACACTTGGATTAATAATGATAACACTCTCGTATTTATTCATTATTTTTCACCTCCCTTTGGATTGATAACCTACATTAATGTAAGTAAGGATGTAAAAATTTATATCTCATTTTTACAACATTAGTATTTTACCACACTTTTAAGCATATCGCAAGTGTTTTAGCAATTTTTACATTAATTATTTACTTGTCTTGTATAATATACCATTCCGTATCCAAAATTTAATTTGCAATATTCTCCTATAAATTCTGGTTCATCCCAACTTAATTCGTAAGTAGGCTCTAATATTATTTTTCCTTCCTTATTAATAACTCCCCATTTATTATCTTTTCTAATTCCTGCAAAACCTTGAGTATTTAACTCTGTTGCTGAATCATAAATAGGTTCTATTATTACGTTTTCCTCTTTGTCTTTATATCCCCATTTTCCGTTTTCTGAAAAAGCAAATAAATTTGAGTTCGTAAATATATTTTTTGCTTGTATTTTATTAGCATTTTTATCGAAATATTCTCTTTGTGTTTGTGACTCTAATTTGACATACTCTTTTTCTATTGTTAATTTAGCATTTTTCATTTGTGCTACTTTTTCCATGTTGTCGTTATATAATTCTATTGTGTATGGTTCTGTTATTATTGCTTGTATCATATTTTTGTTTTCAATCTTCTGTATTACACTATAGTTAGAAATAATTTGTTTTTTAGTATTTGCATCATATACTGATGTTTTTCCGTTTTCATTTATAATATAATAGTCTTTAAATATATGCTCTATATATGAATATTCGTTATTTAATATGTTATTTCCGTTTTCGTCTATAATTCCAAACTTGTCTTCTTCATTCATAGTAATACGATATTTAGAATTTTCTTCACTATATATTATTTTATATTTTTGTTCTTCTTGCTTATTTCCTTTTTCATCAAAGAAATATTTTTCTTGATTTTTTTCTGCATATATACTCTTATTAGATATTATGATATTATCATATTCTGGCTTTAAAATTTCTTTTCCTTCTTTATTGTACACTCCTTGTTTTGAGCTTTTTTGTACAATAAATAATTCGTTTTCTTTGTTATATTCGATTTCTTCATAAATATGTTTTAATATTTGTTTTTTGCTGTTATATATTCCTGCTTGTCCATTCTTAAAAGCTAATATATAAACTTCATCTTCAATTTCTGTCACACGTTCTATTTCATTATATTCTTCTTTTAAAATTTGACTTCCTTTTGAATTTATATAACCATATTTATATCCATCTGTTGTTTTATTTCCAACAATAAAACCTGCTTTTTGATATTTCGTATTTTCATCATAATATCCATCTGCTGTGATAGAATCATATTTTATTTCTACCATTTGTTTGCCTCTTATATTGATGACTCCATATTTATCTTCTTTTTTTACTAACAAGCAACCTTCTTTATATAATAAACTTTCTATTGAATCATATATTGCATTTGTTATTTTCTTGCCTTTAAAATCTATAATTCCATATTTATTATTTTCTTTGTACATTAATACACTTTTTTCATAAGGTACTTCTGTTGTTGCATCTTTAAAAATAAGAGGTTCCACCTTTTCATATTTAGTTAATATTTTCTCATTTTTTGAATTTATTATTTCTGTTTTGTATTCCTCTTGAGAATTGTAGTTAGTATAACCAACAAAAACGTCTTTTGATGGATTAGGTATTACTAGCATCTCATATTTAGGATCTACTACTATTTTTCCTTCTGAATCTATTACACCATACTTTTCATCTTCATATAATATGAAATATGAATATTGATCTATACTTTCTATTTTGTAGCTTTTATCTATATATTTGTTATATATAAATATTCCTCCTAATATAAGTATTAAAAGTATTGCTATTATTACTATAATTAAAATCATTTTTTTACTATTTTTCATTATTTCCTCCATCTTTTCCTTCGTTTTATATTTTACAAGCTTTAACTAATACAATTCTTTTATCTTCGGATTTTTCAATTTTATAATTAACTTGTTTTGTTTCTATGATAGGGGTTTCGTTATCTTTTGGCAATCTTCCTAACAAGTCTATTAAATATCCTGATAAAGTTTCATAATCTCCTTCTGGTAAATCAATTTTTAGTATTTTCTTTAAGTCGTTTATAGATACACTTCCATTGATTAAAAATGTATTGTCATCTATCTTTGTATAGTCATTTTCAAAGTCATCATATTCGTCAAAAATGTTTCCTACAATTTCTTCTAATAAATCTTCCATAGTTACTATACCTGCTGTTCCGCCATATTCATCAACTACTATTGCCATTTGCATTTTATTTTTTTGCAGATTTTTAAATAGTTCATTAATTGGCTTGTTTTCAGAGACAAAATAAGCTTCTCTCATGATATTCTTTATTTTTATAGCTTTTTTTCCATGTAAATATTTTAATAAATCTTTTACAAATAATATTCCTTTTATATTATCTATAGTCTCTTCATACACTGGAATTCTGCTATATTTATAATCATCTAGTTCTTTTATAATATCATTTATTTCAGAGTCTATTTCAATTGCATACACATCTGTTCTATGAGTCATTACCTCAGATACTGTAATATCATTAAATTCAAATATGTTGTGAATCATTTCTTTTTCTTCTTGTTGTATTGTTCCTTTTTCTTCACCCTCATCAATCATCATTTTTATTTCTTCTTCTGTTACAACTTCTTCTTCATTTTCAGATATTCCAAATAATTTTGAAATGAAATTTGTAACAGCACTTAGAACCTTTACAAATGGTAAAGTGATAACAGAAAGGAATCTAATTACACCTATACTTGAAAATGCTATTTTTTCGTAATATTTCATTGCTAACCTTTTAGGTACTAATTCCCCAAACACTAGAGTAAAAAATGATAGTATTATTGTTATTAAAACAATAGAAATTCCTTTAAATACTTGAATTGATATCATAGGAAATATTTTATATAATGCTGGGGCTAAAATATCAGCAAATGCATCTGATGCAAAAGCACTTGATAAAAAGCCTGCTAAAGTAATTCCAATTTGGATAGTTGCTAAAAATTCGCTTGGATTTTTTAACATTTTTTGTATTTGTTTAGCCTTTTTATTTCCTTCTTTTGCTTGTTTTTCTATTTTTGTATCATTAAGGGATATAAACGCTATTTCTGAAGCTGCAAAGTAGGCATTTAATAATATTAAGACTACTAATATAACAATTTGAGTTATCATATTTTTCGTTCACTCTTTCTTCTCTTTTTGTTATATTTATTCCCTTTTTTTGATGCTTTTATTATATATTTATTATATTTCCTATGTCAATTATTTTTCTTTTTTGTTTATAAAATTTTCAATAATTTCTTATACTCATTCCTCCTTATAAATATTTTTCCGTATTTCAATTTAACCTTTATATTTCTACTGCCTGAATACAAGTTCTATATTCAGGCATGTCTTCTAAGCAAGTAATAAGTGTTAATGTATTTTCATTTGTATTTTCTAGACAGCTAAAATCTGTTTCTTTAATTTTTTTATTTTCAATAACTTTATAATTTCTACTATTGCTTTCTGTTTTATACACAATTACGTCACCTTCTTCAAGATTCTTTATTTCTTTGAAAAAGTTATATTTATATCCTCTATTATGAGCTGCAAGAACAACATTTCCGTCCCATTTACTTGTTGTTTGAAAATGCCCCACACCTCTTCTTAAAACTTCCTTACTTGTCCCTTCTATGATAGGTGCATCTAAATTAATTTTAGAAATAAGTATTCTCCATTCATTTTCCTTATATTGGTTCGTAATAATTTCATTTTCTTCTATATTTTCTACTTCTTTTTCTTGGTTATATGACACCTGACTTGTTTTTGTGTCATTATTAGAGTTATTATCCTTTTTTTGATTTTTAAAAAATTGATTATGAACAAATTTTATAGATACAAATATTATAATTGTAAGTATTATGCAAATAGCTATCCTATTTCTTTTGCTATAAAACATACATAAATTCGGCCTCCTTTTATGTTTTTCTCTCTATTTTATTCTTCTGTTTTTCTAATTTCCTTTGTTTGTTATAACTTCTTTTGATTACAAATTTCTAATCTTTTGTATGATTATATATTTTTTCTTCTGTTTAATTTGGATTTTTGTTTATGCGTATTTTTTCTTACACAAAAACTAGCGATTTTTAACTTTTTTGAAAGTAAATTTTTTGAATTAAAACTGCAATTTTTAATCTAGATTTATGTTACCATATTTTTCCATGTTTGTAAAGAACTTTTCATCGTGCTTTTTCTTTGTTTTTCGACAATTGCTTAGTGTAATAGACTTTTTATAGGCATTTTCTATTGTATTCTTTGCATTGTTTTTCCAAAATTTTATAATTATAACATAAAAGAGCGAGCCTAAGATTTTCTATCAAATGCAAATTTTAAGAAAATCTAAG
>USDF01000013.1 GCA_900553405.1 uncultured Clostridium sp.
CATATGCACCAATTCTTTTGATGACATTATTGCCTCTTAAGAGATTGTTTAGAGAAAATAAGAAGTTATTCAAAATACTGTTATCAGGTCTTGTGGCGGCAGTTATAATTGCATTGATAGTGAAAATGTTAACACCACAACAGGGCGGTTCAGGTTCTATGAATGGATTTGTGGAATGGGCAAATTCACCGGGTTACACTATAGGATATTTAATTAAGAATCCAGCTTTCTGTATTGTACTTTTCTGGGATACACTTGCGAATCTCGGAACATTTTACTTCGGAAGCATGATAGGAAGCAACCTTGGCTGGATAGATATCGGCATACCAATGGTAGTAATTGTTCCGATATTTATTGTTATGTTCTTGGGATTTATGAAGTCTGAAGATGATAATTATGATTTTAGCGGTAAGGCTAAATTAATGATGAGCATAATGACTATTCTTAGCGTTGGTTGTATTATGGGGGCTATGCTTCTCGATTGGACACCATTAGGCAGTACAGAGATACAGGGTGTGCAGGGAAGATATTTTGTTCCACTTCTGGTGATTGTACTTTTAGCAATGAGAAGTAATAAGATAAAAGTAAATAAGAATTTATATAGAGATTGTCTGTACACAATGGTACTCCTACAGCCATTAGTATTATTCTTCATTGTTGCAGCAGCATAGTAAGTTACCTGAAAAGAGGTTGATTTAGAAATGAACGCATTTAAGTTAATAATATCAAAATCAAAAGTTAAATATTTATATGATACAGACGAATTTGGACAGGGAATGGAGATTTTAAAGCAGAGTGGATATACAGCAATTCCTGTAATACGTGTAGATGGTACATATGCGGGAACGGTCTGTGATAAAGATTTTCTGTTGAAATATACAGATGAAGATATGAAGAACTATGATGGTCTGTTAATTAAGGACATTATAAGACAAGGCTGGAATCCGGCAATAAACATTTCGAGTGATATAAATGATTTGCTGCTTTTGTCAATGGAGCAGAATTTTGTACCAGTTGTAGACGATATGAATGTATTTATCGGAATTATTACCAGAAGAGATATAATTAAATTCTTAACGGAGAATGGTAATACATTACAGAATTTTAATGCTAAAGTCGGTGATGCAAGAAAGATGGAAGTGGCAATTCACCAGTTAGAGCAGAATGTTGCACCATATGAGATGTTTTCTAAGATGTATGAGGCTGCGATGAAAGAAATATGCATAAGAATTGAAACCATTAATGAAATGCTTAAATTCAAATATAACAGAGAACCACTTCATCAGCTTGAGAAGAGAATTAAGAGTGCCAGAAGTGTAATGGGGAAATTAGCAAAGAAACAGCTAGAGGCAACAGTTGATAATATGCAGGATAATCTGTTTGATATTGCTGGTGTCAGAGTTGTGTGTGCTTATATAAGTGATGCGTATGAATTTGCACAATATCTTGAGAATCAGCCTGATTTGCATCTTATTAAGAGAAAGGATTATATTGCTAATCCAAAGCCTAACGGATATAGAAGTCTGCATCTTATATTAGAAGTGCCTATCAATTATATCGGTGCGATGAAGATGATTCCTGTTGAGATTCAGTTCAGAACAGAGCCTATGGATTATTGGGCAAGCCTTGAACATGATTTAAAATATAAACCAATCTATAATAATGCAGGACTTGATATTTCAGCAGAGTTATTAGAATGTAGCAATGAACTTGCCAGGACAGAGGAGAAGATGCAGGGGCTTGCTAAATTGATAACCGGAATGGAAGGTAATGAAAGATATTTTGGTGGAGGCAATGTTAATATTAAATAGAATGTTGAAGTGGAAATAAGTGAAAGACTAAAATCTACTTTGCCTACTTCTAAGTGGAAATAAACTTTTCACTTCAGTAAAATAAAAATGAATAGAAAATAAATAAAATTTTGCTTGACAATAATTAGAAGTCATTGTAAAATGTTCAATGCGTGTTAATTGCGATGTTTCTTAAAGAAACTGCCCAGATAGCTCAGTTGGTAGAGCAAGGGACTGAAAATCCCTGTGTCAGTGGTTCGATTCCACTTCGAAGCACCAATAAAAAACAGCTATTTCAATAGATTTAGCTGTTTTTATTTTTCTTGTTCATTTTTTCTATCTAAAAAGTTGCCAATTCTATTTACTATTTCTAATTATATTATATAGTAAACAACGTTTTAGAAATGCTTATCTAATGTTAAAATTCCATGAAGTTACTTCTTTATTTTCATATATTTTACATAAATAATCAAATTTTATAAGATTTTTTTCCTATTTTCTTGACTTTTATTCCTATTTGTATTAGAATAATATAGCGTAATTATGAAATGTTACCTTTTATATATAAACTTCTCCCCGGTAGTTTAAGTATAAAGTGGTTTCATATAAATAATATTATATAATGAATGGAGGGTATTTATTACCATGAACAATACAACACATAGTGTAAAAAAGAATGAAATTGAAAGAAAATGGTATGTTTTAGATGCTGCTAACAAACCTTTAGGTAGAGTTGCAACTGAAGCTGCTAGATTATTAAGAGGAAAACACAAACCAACTTATACTCCAAACATGGATGTTGGAGATCACGTAATTATTATTAATTGTAAAGATGCTGTTTTAACAGGAAGAAAATTAGACCAAAAAGTTTACAGACATCATTCAGGATATATTGGTGGAATGAAAGAAACATCTGCAAGAGTTATGATGGAAAACAAACCAGAACAAGCTATGATGCTTGCTGTAAAAGGAATGCTTCCACACAATAGTCTAGGAAGACAAATGGTAAAAAAATTAAGAGTATATGCTGGTAGCGAACATGAAAACATCGCTCAAAAACCAGAAGTTTGGGAGGTAAAATAATATGGCTAAAGCAAAATCAGTTAAATCAGTTTTCTATGGTACTGGTAGAAGAAAAAAATCTATCGCTAGAGTAAGACTTGTAGAAGGTACTGGAGTTATTACAATAAACGGAAAAAGTATAGATGAATACTTTGGAACAGAAGTTTTAAAAACTATAGTAAGACAACCATTGTCTGCAACAGAAACAACAGCTAAATATGATGTTATTGCTAAAGTTCAAGGTGGAGGATTTACAGGTCAAGCTGGAGCTATCCGTCATGGTATCGCAAGAGCATTAAATGAAGCAAATAGTGAATTTAGACCAACATTAAAATCTAATGGATACTTAACAAGAGATCCACGTATGAAAGAAAGAAAAAAATACGGTCTTAAAAAAGCTAGAAAAGCTCCACAATTTAGTAAGAGATAAAAAATACAAACTCGGAATTATTTATATTCCGAGTTTTTTGTTATTTTATATTTTCTAATTCTTTATCTTTATCATGACTTCTCTTTATCTCATTTTCTATGGTACTCTCTTTGTATTTTTTTTCTATCATTTCTTGTTTTTGCATTAATGGTGTCTTTATATTAATTCCATATTCTTCAAAATCTTCCACATCATAATCTATTTCTTCATGTAACTTTGGATTATTAATGTTATTTATATATTGTTTTCCATCAATTCCTGTTATTAGTTCTTTTTGATTTGGAACTCTTGTAGGATTTTTTCTTTCTTTTTCTTCTAATATAAATGAATCTCCATATAATTTTGCTCTTTCTTCTGTTAATTCTATATAACCTTTTGATAAAATTTCTTCTGCCATTTCTCTTCCACATCGCATTTTTAAAAGCCAATATCCTGCCATCGGTGCTACTTTGTTACCAAATTCTTTATCTTTTATGAATTCACCACGTGAATTTGTTACTTCGTCTCTTAAAAAGAATTGTCTATATGTTGTATCTACTAAATACATTTTATCTTCAATTTTTTCTGATGTTTTAATAGGAATATTGACTGTTATAAAAGCATGTCTTCCTGTATCTTCACCTATTGTTGGATTCACATTACATACATTTGGATTCAGACCCATATTTCTTAATGTTTGTGCTGTAATTGCTTGACCAAAACCACAGCAACCTAATAAACTTTCTTCTTGTAAATTCCTATCTTTAGCTAATTCATTTCTTGCATTTTGTACAGTCCATTTTAAAATTTCTTCTGCCTCTTGCTTCGTTATTCCTTGATTTTTGTCTTCTTTATTACCTTCGAATGCCTTCTTTAATTTTTCTTCTACATTAGCCAATCTCATTAATCTTAATTCTGAATACTCTTCCATATTTGGCTTTGTATCTATTATAAATTTCTTTCCCTCTTTGTATCCTAATATATTTCTTATTTTTTGTTTTAGTTTATCATACAGAGTTACTTTTTTTGGTAAATTTACATTTTTCATATTTTCATCCTTTGTTTATTATATTCTCTTATATTAATTGTAATACATTTTATAAAAAAACACAATATAAAAAAAGTATAGAAATCAACTTTTGATTATCTATACTTTTTATTATTAAATATTTATTTTTAACTATTTTATAGTTTCTAATAAATTGTTTGTTGTAACTCCATCAAAGTTATAATAAGTATTTGGTGTTGTTCCAACTATTACTGCTTCTGCCAGTAATACTTGATTTGATATTTTTTCTTCCATCGTATTAAATGGAGTTAATATAATTACATTGCATTCTACTTGCAAATACATTTTGTGTAATGTCTGATTTATTCCTGCTGATGAAAATTCTGATCTTAAGTCTGTATCTAAATTTCCTATTGTTGACATTCTAACGTTTACATTTGGTCCTTTTCCTGAAAGTAACCTACTTCCTGTAAAACTACCTAATCTGATTGAAAAGTTACTATTATCTGTCTTATTTAGTTCTTCTTGTATTTTTATTGCTACGTCTGAAATTATTTCGTTTATAGGAATTACATTTGCTTTTATCATAGTTATATTCCCATTGTTGTCTTTTGATATTGTACATAAATCCTCATATTTATATTTACTCATTACTATAGTTGCTTGTTCATTTGAAATTTTTGTAGATATACTTTTTGCCATATTAATACATTGCTTATCTACAATTGGCCTAATTGCATATATAATTCCATTTGCTGTTACTATTGCTATACACATAATAAAGACTATTTTAGTTATTTTTATTAACTTTTCATTATTCTTATTTTTGTTAAAACTTTTAGGCAAGTTTATTCGTTTTCTAGAATATATCTTATCCATGATATTTCCTTTAATTTTAAATTGCTATTGGAATAAATAATTGCTCTCCAATATTTATTTTGTTCTCGTCCTCTATTCCATTTATATTAGCTATATTTGAAACTGTACTGTGAAATTTCTTTGCTATGTTCCATAATGTATCTCCTGGTTTTACAAAATATATTATTAAACTATATCTTTCTGTGTCTCTTGCTTCGTCTACGTTTATTTCTTGTATTACATTTATATCTCTATTGTTAGATAAATTTATAGTAAATCCTAAATCTATTTTCATATCTATACTTTCATCTGGCATTACTACAAAATCTTGTAGTTCTACTTCTACACTAGTTTCAATTTGTGATGTAGCTGTTACACCCATACAATCCATATTAAAGTTAAATGGTAACACTAGATTTTTTGTTCCCATTCTGCTACTATTATCTGCATCAAATAAAAAGTTTAGTTCTACTTCTCCCTCAAACATTATTCTGTTATTCATAATTGTTTGATTCGTAATCGTTGGCTTTACATCTACATCATATATTTTTCTGTTTCCTATTTCTGCTATAAATTGTTTTTCTCTTATATTGCAAGTATCTTTTAAAATTTCTTTTTGAGAAATTGCTCTTATTTGTTTTTGCTTATATGCCAGGTCTACACTTGGACTATATAAATCTTCTATTATATTTACTTGTCTTGTTTGATATACCATACAATTTATCTCTAATTCTGCTTCTACATATATAGAATGTTCTTCTATATTATTGGGTTTTATTACTAGATTTCTTATTTGATATTTCACATCACATAAATTCTCGTCTGTTACATCTGGCATATCTATAAATCCCATTACAGGTATTAAATTGCAAGTAGAACATATTCTATTATCTTCTGTCCTATATAATATTTTTACACAAGCATCTGCTTTTACTAATACTTTGTTATAACTTATTTTTGTCTCTCTATTAATTATATTAATATTTACTTTCATAATTTCTGCTAAATTATCTGCGGAATCTATTACCAAAGTATCTTTAGCGTAGACTTTCGTAAAACCTGTTCCTAATAATGAATTTAATTTTAAATTATTTTCTAAAAGTTGAATATCTTTAATGTCATTCACTTCTTTTACAAATTCTACATCTTCATTTGAAGCAATTTTTAGTTCAATATCTATTATTGCTTTTACATTTATTTTTCTTCCGTTTATAACTCTACATTCTATAGCTTTTAAATCTACATTGTCGTCCAACAACATTCCTGTTTTTACTACATCAAAATCTATAGTTTGTGAAAATTCTAAAGTTGTGTTTAAACTTCTTACACTTGATTCTTCATCATCTGCTAAATACATAATATATGCATTTATACAACCATCTAGTCTAACTTTTCCATCCATCACTTCTTTTTTATAGATGCAAATTGTTCCATTTGTACGAATTGTATTTAATATATCTGGTTTTATATCAGGAACTACAAAATCCTCCTCTACCATGGCTGTATCTGTTTTTTGTCCTATTATTTGATTAACACATAATGTCTCTTTACTTGCTGTGACTTGCATGACAATATACCTCCTTAATTTTTTTATTACTAATGTATATTGCTTGGGCACAAAAAAAATTCCTAAAAATTTAGGAATTTTTCATTATTTTATATTTTTGGCTTTTGTTCTTCTTTTATGTTATGCTTTTACACTAACAGTTGGTGGAATTAGTGGTGAATAATTTTCTCCATCAAATACATCTACTTCTACTGTTCTTGTTAAAACATCTGTATAACTATAGGTAACATTTCTTTCGTTTTCCTCGTATTTAACTACGAAAATGTTTGGATAAGCCTTTTCTATTGTAGCTTCTTTTTCGAATGTTTTACTTCTTCCTAAAGAACCTTTAACAATAATTCTCTGACCTACTTTATCTCCAATATCTGTTTTTAGACTTGCTATATCGCTTTTACAAATCATGTTCATCACCTACTTCTTTAAGATGAACTTATTCTATCATGAAAGGCATAAAATGTCAAAAGTAAAAGCTTTATGTCGTTTCTTGTTTTTGGCTCATATCAAAGGTTTTAAGGTTTTATTACATTTGTATTACAATATAATTACTATTGTATTACATTAGTGTTTTTTATAATTTTGTTATCTTTTTTCCCATAGAACCTATGCCACTTACTCCTGTTTCCCCGTCTCTTAATTCATCTTTTATATCGTTTATAGTTAAATATCTTGTGTTATCTGTTGTTGCTATTCTTTCTGCTACAATAAGTGGATCTATAAAGTCTATCATTATTCTTCCTGGTGAAGATGCAAAATTAGCACCTGCTGCCATTATTGCCTCATAATAGCTTTGGCATGCTCCTGCAAAAATAGCTAAATCTTTACCTTTTGAGTTCCAACTTCTTGCCTCATTTACTGCATTTATAAAATATTTTGAATTTCTGTAATTATATATATCATTAAATCCTGTTCCTTTTTTTATCATTCCATCATGTCCTGTTATTACCAGTACATCTGGCTCATACCTATCTAAAAGCATTTTGACAACATATGCTTGCTTACTTTCCGGAATATTTTTTACTACTGCATTTAATCCCAAACTTTTATAATATCTCATAGATTTTTCAGTGTATCTTTTGTCTCCATCTAAATGTAATATTTTTCCCGTACGGACTTCTTTGTTTCCTCTTTTTTCTCCCCAATTAAATAATGTTTTGTTTTTACAAAAGGAATATTTAGGATCTTTTAAGCATTTTTCTATTCTGTTTTCTACCCTTTCCTCCATTTTATTTATTCTGTCTTCTACCATCCTTTTGTCCATTAATTCTAAGTCTTCTCTTGGGCTATCTGCCTCTATTCTTTCAGTAACTCCGTTTTAATATATATATTTCTTTATTATTACTTGTTTTTATAATTTTAGTAATTTCAAATAACACATCTTTATTATAAGATATTCTTCCAACAATATCTCCTTTTCTAAATTTACTCACAATATCACCTCTATGCTATTTATCTACTATATAATATGTCGAATTTTGTAATATTGTGATAAAAAAATGTGGCAATAGGGACGCCCCTTAATGCCACAAAAAAATTGAGATGAAAACCTTTTTTCAAGATTTTCACCTCACCTATTGACATAGAGTTTTATTTTAAAATATCAACACTTTGACAGTTTTTGTGGCAATAAGGGGCGTCCCTATTGCCACACTATTTCAAAACTTCTATTGCTTTTTGTAGTTGAGTATCTTTTGCCTCTTCTACACTATATAAATTTTCTTCTTTTGGAAATTCTACTTCAATATCAGGTTTAATTCCTACTTTATTTATAATATTGTGTTTTGGTGTATAATACTCATTTGTTGTTAGTTTTATTCCGCTTCCATCTGTTAAATTATATATTGTTTGAATTACTCCCTTGCCGTAAGTTGTTTTTCCTATGATTGTTACATTTTCATTATTTTCCTTAACTGCTGCTGAAAGAATTTCAGAAGAACTTGCTGTGTTTTCATTTACTAATATTACTATTGGTAAATCAATTGTCTTTTCTTGTGTTGCTTTAGTTATTTTTTCGCCTTTATTTTTACTTGATGTTATTAATAACGTGTTTCCTTTTTCTACCATCATATCTGCTATATCTGTAGCTTCTTTTACAATTCCTCCACCATTATTTCTTAAATCTATTATTAAAGATTTTATATTTTGATTTTTTAAATCTTCCCATTTTGTTTTAAATTCTTCATAACATCCATCATCAAAAGTAGATATTTCCATGTATCCTATGTTATCATTTAAGACTTTAGTTTCTATATGATTAACTTTTATATTTCTTCTTTCTATTTCTAGTTCAACTGTTTCTCCACTTTCTCTTAGAATTTCTACTTTTACTTTTGTTCCTTCTTCCTTTTTTAGTGCATTTGATGCTTCACTTAATTGTTCCCCTTTATAAGCTACACCATCTACTTTTGTAATAACATCTCCGGATTTTATTCCTGCTTCTTCTGCTGGAGACCCTTTTATATGCATTAATACAACTATTTGATTTGTTTTTGTATTATTAGCTATATACACTCCTATTCCTACATATTTTCCTGTTGCATCTTGCATATATTCTTCCATTTCTTCTTTTGTTATATATTCAGAATACTCATCATTTAAACCTGCTACATATCCTTTAATTGCAGATTCTAACATTTCATCTTCATTTATTTCTCCCAAATAGTTTTTTTCTATAAAATCATGGAATGTTTTAAATGTCCTTCCTATACTATCTGTTGAAACATATTTTACATTATTCTTTCCTAAAGTATTATACATTACAATTGATGTTATAATAAATGTAATTGCCACTGTTAATATAACTAGCATTATTATTTTATATACGTTATTCTTCTTCACTTTTTTCCTCCTAAGTTATACTCTTTTTATAGTATACTCTCTTTTTTCAAAATTAGAAGTTAGAATAATAAGAGCTTTAATTCTTTTATTCTAACTTTAATTATCTCAAATAATTGTATTATTCAGATACTATTACTATTTATTGCACATATGGTAATGGGTTCGTAGGTTGTCCATTTATTCTTACTTCAAAATGTAAATGTGGTCCTGTAGAATAACCTGTAGAACCAACTTCCATTATTAAGTCTCCTTTTTTTACTTCTGTACCTACTGTCGTCAATATTTTTTGTCCATGTCCATATAACGTTGATAATCCATTTCCATGGTTTATCATTACACAATTTCCATATCCCCCATAATAGCTTGCCATAGACACTACTCCATCTGCTGCTGCTATAACTGGTGCTCCAAATCCTGCATTTCCTATATCTATACCTGTATGAGATTTTATAACACCTTGAATTGGATGTTCCCTTATTCCATAATTAGATGTAATATATGTACCACTTTTAGCTATTGGCCATGCCATTAGACCTCCTGTATATTCTCCATCATATACATATTGATTAGAAGCTAAATTTATTAAATTCTCTATTCTTGCTTCTTCATCTTTGTATTCTTGAATTTTTTGTTGTAATTCTTTTTCGCTGTCTGATAGTTTGTCTATTTGATTTTGTTGTATTGTCTTATTATTTTGCATTATTATTCTAGTTTGCTCTTTCTTTACCTTTAGCAATTTTAATTCTGCCTTTTCTTGTTCCAATTGTTTTTTAGTTGTTTCTATTTCATCTTTTTCTTTTTCTATACTTTCTAATAATTCACTATCACTTCTAATTATTTCTTCTATTACATAATAATTTGATAAAAATTCTATTAGACTAGATGATCTAAGTAGTAAATCTAAATATGAAACATCTCCACATTCATACATTACTACTAATCTTTTTTCCATTATTTTTTGATTTTCATCATAATTTTGTTGTACTGTTTGCAATTTTTGAGTTGTATCTGTAACTTTTGTTTCTAATTGTATTAAGTTTTCATCCATATCTGAAATTTCTTTTTCTGCAGTTTTTATCTTATCATCTAACTCTTGAATTTTTACTACTGCGTCAGATAGTTCTTCTTTAACATATTCTAATTCTTTTTCTGCTTGTTCCTTTTTTTCTTGATTTTCCTGTTTTTGTTCTTCTAATGTTGCTGCATTTATCTTAGGTATAAAGAAAAAGCATGATAATATAATAATAACTGACAAAACTGAAATTATTTTATTTTTCATACTTCTCCTCCTTTTAATATTAATCATATATTGTATAGCCACCTGGTAAATAATCTAATGGATCTAAGAATGAACTACTAAAGAAGCCTGATAAACTACTTGCTTTTCTTATTTCAAAGTGTAAATGTCTACCTGTACTACTTCCTTTGCCCTCATCATTTACTCCTCCACCTGAAGTTGCTATTACTTGTCCTTGTGATACATATTGTCCACTAGATATATGTCTTGATAGTAAGTGTCCATATAGTGTTATATATCCATCACCATGAATTATCATTATGTAATTTCCATATCCCCCTGGGTTTTCTAAGTTATATGCATAACCTGATGCTGCAGCATATACATTTTCATGATTTGCTCCAATATCTATACCTTTATGCCATCTTCCCCAACGCCATTTTACTCTTGATGTAACTATTTTGTTATTACATGGCCATATAAAGCTTCCATCAAATTTCAATCCATTTGCTCCTCCACCTGTTGTTTGATTTGCCTTTTTTATAATTTCTTGAATTTGACTTTCTATTTTAGCTGCTTGTCTATTATATTCATCTATTTCATCTTGTAATGCTTTATCCTCTGCTGATAATGCACTTGCTTTTTCTTGTCTTTCTGACTTTTGAGCTTTCAACAAATTATTTTTTGTTTCCTTTTCCGTTTTCGCACTAGATACTTTATCTTTATCTTCTTCTAATTGTTTTTTAGTGTTTTCTATTTCTTCTTGCTCTTTTTCTATTGTTTCTAGTAACTCTTTATCACATTGTGTTATTTGTGATAACATATAATAGTTTGATATAAATTCAACAATATTTTTTGAATTAAATAACATATCTAAAAAAGATGTATCTCCATATTCGTACATAACAACTAGTCTATCTTCCATTAATGCTTGATTTTCTTCATGTTCTCTTTGTTTTTGTTCTAGCTTTTTTTGTTCTTCATCTATTGAATTTTCAAGTTCTGCAATTTCCATGTTTAATGAAGTAATTTGTTCTTCCATTTCAGTAATAGATTGATCTAGTTTTTGTATTTCTTTTCTTTGCTCACTTAGTTCTTCTTGAACACCTGCTTGTTGGTTTTTGGTGTCACTTATTTTGGTATTTAGATTGTCTTTTTGATCTTCAAGTTCATCTTGTGTAACCGCATAAATCGGCATACACATACTTGTTAATATTAGAATTAAAATAAGTACAAATGAAATGAGTTTATTTTTCATTATTTATTTTCCTTCCTTTGTTATAATTTTTATACTTTTAAATATTTTCTCATAGAAATTGCACTACCTATACATCCTATTCCTATGCCTAATCCTAAGTATACTGCTACAACTAATCCAAATATATCAGAGAATTGTAATAGTGTTATATTTATCATACTTGTAACTGATGATTCCATTATTTTTCCTACTATAAAGTTATAAGAAACTCCTAATATTAAAATTGAAATCATTGCTGAAACTATTCCTATAAGAATACCTTCTACTATAAATGGCCATCTTATAAAACCATTTGTTGCTCCAACATATTTCATAATTGAAATTTCTTTTCTTCTTGCATGAACTGTAAGTTTAATTGTGTTTGCAATAATAAATATTGATATTACTATTAATAATACTAAAATTCCTGCTGAAATCCATCTTATTCCATTTGCAATTCCAACTAATGCATTTATTGTTTTGTCTCTCATTTCTATATTGTTTACATTATCTAATTTTTCTATTTGAGCTCTTACTTCTTCACTTTTTGATAAATCTGTTAATGTTACAACATATGAAACTTTAAATGGATTCTTTTCTATCGTATATCCTTCTAGAAATCTACCATAGTCTCCATATTTTTCTTTTACAATGTTATATGCTTGTTCTTTAGATACAAATTCTGTCTTTGCTACATAATCTAACTCTTTAATTTGTTCGCCTAATTTTTGTATTTGTTCTTCTGTAGCATCTTTAACCATAAATACTTGCATACCTTGTTCTGCTTCAATTTCTTTTACCATGTAATTTACATTTTCTCCAATTAAGAAGAATAATCCAAATATCATCATTGTTGCACACATAATCATTAAAGAAGCACCTGTTGATTTTTTGTTTTTAAAGAAGTTTCTAAAACCTTCCCCTATTAAATAACTTAGTACATTATATCTCACTATCATAACCACCTTTTTTATCATCTCTATCTATAACGCCATTATCAATATGAATAACTCTTTTCTTCATACGATCTACTATATCTTTTGCGTGTGTTGCAACAACTACTGTTGTACCTCTCATGTTTATATCGTTAAGTAATGTCATAATATCCCAAGCTGTTTCTGGGTCTAAGTTTCCTGTAGGTTCGTCTGCAATTAACATTGATGGATTGTTTACTAGAGCTCTTGCTAAAGCAACTCTTTGTTGCTCTCCTCCTGATAGTTCATTTGGATACATTTTTGCTTTTCCACTTAATCCTACCATTGCAAGTACCATAGGTACTTGTCTTCTTATATGTTTTGGTGTTGCTCTTACTATGTACATAGCAAATGCAACATTATCATATACTGTTTTGTCTGGTAATAATCTAAAGTCTTGGAAAACTACTCCCATGCTTCTTCTTAAATATGGTACTCTTTTAGGTTTTAAGAATGTAGTATCTTTTCCATTTATTAT
Source organism: uncultured Clostridium sp. (assembly GCA_900553405.1). Taxonomy (GTDB): domain Bacteria; phylum Bacillota; class Clostridia; order TANB77; family CAG-508; genus UMGS1663. Next base: position 13,457 of record USDF01000013.1, read on the forward strand.
AATATTTCCAGAAGTAGGATCTTCTTCTTTTAGTATCATTTTTATTAGTGTTGATTTTCCTGAGCCTGATGTTCCTACTAAAAAAGCAAATTCTCCTTTTTCTATTTTAAAATTAGCATTATGTACGGCTTCTGTTCCAGTACTATAAGTTTTACTTACATTTCTAAATTCTATCATATAATTTAGCTCCTTATTATTTTTATATTGCTTGTTTCCCTAACGTTATACTAAAATTTACGCAATTTTATCTTTTCTACCTAATCATAACAATAAAATCAATTATTTGCAATAGTTTTTTGAATAAAAAACCTTGTAATTTATGCCACTTTTTCTTATTTTGTCGCTTTTTCTTGTTTTTCCTCTACTTTTAAAATTTCACAAAAAATTCATAAAAAATCAAAGCTAAGATTTTCTATTTACATTTATTTGAAAATCTTAGCTTCTACATATTTATCTAGTACACAACTTCCTCTCACTATAAAAAATTTTCCACTATATAAAAAGAGGTAGAAATATTTAAAAATTTTCTACCTCTTTTACAATATTTTCAGCTGTAAGTCCAAAATATTCCATAAGTTCTCCTGCTTTTCCAGATTTTCCAAAAGTATCTTTAATTCCCATTCTAGTTACTTTACATGGATATTCTTCTGCTAATACTTCACATACAGCACTTCCTAAACCACCTATTATATTATGGTCTTCTATTGTTATTATTTTTTTAGTCTCTTTAGCACATTTTGTAATTATATCTTTATCTATTGGCTTTATTGTATGAACATCTAATACTCTTACATCAATCCCTTTACTTTCTAATTCTTCTTTTGCTTTTATTGCCTCTGCTACCACATCTCCTGTAGCTATGATTGTGGCATCTGTGCCTTCTCCTATTTGAACTGCTTTTCCTATTTCAAATTTTTGGTTTTCTTCATATATAATAGGTGTTTCCATTCTTGATAATCTTAAATACACAGGTCCTTTTATTTTACTAATTTCTCTTACGGCCCATTTAGTTTGGACGTCATCTGAAGTACACATTACTGTCATGTTTGGAAGTGTTCTCATTAATGAAATATCTTCTAGCATTTGATGTGTTGCTCCATCTTCTCCTACTGTTATTCCGCTATGTGTTGCGCAAATTTTTACGTTTAGTTTTGGATAACATATACTATTTCTTATTTGATCATATGCTCTACCTGCTGCAAATACGGCAAATGTACTTGCATATGGAATTTTTTCACATGTAGAAAATCCTGCTGCAGTTGCCAACATATCTTGTTCTGCAATTCCCATATCAAAAAATCTATTTGGAAATTCCTTTGCAAATAATATTGTTTTAGTTGCAGTTGATAAATCTGCATCTAGTACCACTACGTTTTCATTTTCTTTTCCTAATTCTAATAATGCTTCTCCATAGCTTTGTCTTGTTGCTTTTTTTATTTCTTTATTCATTTTAACCTCCCTTTTAGAAGCATACAACTATATATTTTTAGTTGTATAATTTATTCTTAAATTTCACTTAATTCTTCTATTGCTTGTTTAAACTCTTCTTCGCTTGGTGCTTTTCCATGCCATTCTGCTTTACCTTCCATAAAAGATACACCTTTACCTTTTATAGTTTTAGCAATAATCATTGTTGGTTTTTCTTTGGTTATTTTAGCTGTTTCAAAAGCATCTATTAATTGTTCCATATTATTACCATCAACTACTATTGTATTAAATCCAAAGCTTTTAAACTTTCCTTCTAAATTATCTAATCCTTTTACTTCTTCGACTTTTCCGTCTATTTGAAGTCCGTTGTAGTCTACTATTGCACACAAATTATTTAAATGGTATTTACTAGCAGTCATTGCAGCTTCCCAAACTTGCCCTTCTTCTATTTCTCCATCTCCTAATAGGCAGTACACTCTATAGCCATCATGATTCAATTTAGATGAAAGTGCCATTCCATTAGCTATAGATAAGCCTTGCCCTAATGAACCTGTTGAAATATCTACACCAGGAACTTTATTCATATCTGGATGTCCTTGTAAGTTTCCATCTATTTTTCTAAATTCTTTTAGTTTTTCTTTTTCAAAAAATCCTCTTTCTGCTAAAGTTCCATATAATGCAGGTGCACAATGACCTTTTGACAAAACAAATCTGTCTCTTAATGGTGCTTTTGGTTCTTTTTCGTTTATATTCATTTGATTAAAATATAATACTGTTAATATATCTGCACAAGAAAGTGATCCTCCTGGATGTCCTGAATTTGCATTGTATACTTGTTCTATTATTGATATTCTTATTTTTTTTGAGATTTCTTTTAATTCTTCTATATTTTCAATTTTCAAATAAATTCCTCCTTTTTGATATTATCATTTTATATTAGTTTTAATTTATATGCAATATATATTTTTCTTTTTATCTAAAAATATCGTTTTTTTCTAATAGTAATTTAATGGATTTACATATTCTCCATCTACTCTTATTCCAAAGTGCAAATGACAACCTGTTGTTGCTCCATTTGTTGGTTTTCCAGTACTATCATGGTAAGAGTTTCCTTGCACTCCATATACATATTTAGGACCAACCATACCTATTATTTCTCCTCTTTTTATATTTTGACCTACTTGTACTATAAAATTTGGTGATACATGGCAATATGTTATTTTCATATTATTACTAGTTAATGTAATTGTATACCCACCTCCACCTAAAAAACCTAAATAAGTAATTTCACCATCTACTGCAGCAATTAATATAGTTCCTTCTGGTGCACCTATATCTAGCCCTTTATGATAAGAACTAGCACCTGCTGTTGGTGAATTTCTTTTTCCAAAATATGATGTAATTACATTATACCCTGGTATTGGCCATGCAAAACCTAAATCACTAATTACAATTTCTTCTCCAACTATGTTATTTATAAAATCCGCTTGTATTGTTGGCATAAAAAATATGCTAATAAAAATAGTTAAAATCATTATTAAAATTATTATATATTTAAAAGGCTTAAAAAAAGAGCCTACCATAAGAATTCCTCCTTAAAATAAGCCCCTATATTATTTCATTATTTTTTAAATACAAAAATTTTACTAAATACATAATTTGCTACAATTACTATAACTTGAGATATTATTTTTATTATTCCATCATTAAGTTTTAATAATGTAACCCCTAAAAACATTATAAGCATATCCATTAAAAGAGTTGCTATTCTTGAAGTTACAAATTTAGTAGCTTCACCTAATTTATTTTTATTTGTGCTTTCAAACACAAATTTTCTATTTGTTATATATGCAAATGCTACACTAACAATCCAAGCTATAATATTAGCTATTTGTAATTGAATTGCATTTTCCGCATTTAAAAATGTTCCTACACATATATAATATGTAACTAATGATACTACTGTTGTTAATACTCCAAATACTACATATAAAATAACTTCTTTTGTACATACTTTTTTTATTAGTTCTTTTACTTTTTCCATTTCTTATTCATACCTTTCTACATTTGCCTAAATACTTACTTAGTTCTATTAAAGCTTGTTATTCAAAATTTAATAAAACTTTTCCAAAAGTAAAAGTTAGAATAAACTATTATGTTTTTTCTAACTTTCCCCTTATTTTATGGCAGGGGTAGTAGGATTCGAACCCACACAGGCGGTTTTGGAGACCGATGTGCTACCATTAACACTATACCCCTATGTAATGTTAAGACTTTTTAAATCTTAACATATTTTTTTATATTGTGCAAGTATTTTTTTAAATTTTTGTAAATACTTCTGGCAATCTATAATGTGTAGTCCCACTATACTCTACTCCCTTTGGATAATACACTGTATGTGATTGTTTATTAATAATATATAAATCTCTCAAATTGTCACTACTTGTTATTATAGTATTTTCACCCTTTTCTAATGCCTTATTATAATCACTTCCGTTATTTAATTTTACTTCTAATTGTCTAATATCTAGTACATAATATTCATCATTATCATTTACATTTTTTATAGATTGTATCATAGATGTATCTGTATATTTATTTAATAATGGTAAATCTTTTTCTCTTGAATAATATTGTTCTACTTCTTCTTTTAATCTTTGCATATCTGTCTCAAAATTGCTCTTTGCTCTTTGTTCTAAATATGGTTGTATATTAACTGATATTGTAAATGTTAATATTATCATAACAACTATTGTGATAACTAGCGTAATTAATGTAATTCCACTTTCATTTTTCATAAGTACACTCCTTTTATGATATTAATATATACATTAAAAGGCACTTTTAATTAGTGCCTCTATATTATTCTTCATCTTTATTTATATCTTTTAGTAATTCTAATTGAGAAATTAATAATGATTCCATTTTTGCTTTATATACATCAAATTGTTTTTTAATATCTTCTAGTTCTTTTTTCTTCATTAGAATTTCTTGTCCTAAATCATCTACTGATTTTCTAGCATTACCTTCTGCTTCTTTTATAATTTGTTCAGCTTGTTGTCTTGCCACATTTTTTACTTCTTCAGCAGTTGATTGCGCCATTACTAATGTATTTTGAAGTGTGTCTTCTATTTTTTTATAATGTAATAAACTACTTTCTAGTTCATCTACTCTAGATTTTAATTCTGTGCTTTGTTTGTATGCTCTTTCATAGTCTACTGTTAGATCATCTAAAAATTCATCTACTTCTTCTACACTATATCCATTCATCATTTGTTTTGAAAATTTTTTATTTTCTATGTCTAATGGTGTTATCATTTTATTTCCTCCTATATATTTGGCACAAAATTATCCATTTGAATTTCTTAGCCAAGATACAGATAATTTATTTTTTAATTCTTCTCTAGCTAAATCACTTGTAATTTCATAGTTATATGGTGCAATTAGGAATATAGAATTTGATACTTTTTGAATATGTCCGTCTAATGCATGAACAGCACCACTAATAACGTCTACAATACGTCTTGCTACGTCTTTGTTAACGTACTCTAAATTAACAATTACTGATTTCTTTTCTTTTAATAAATCACAAATTGCTTCTGATTGTTCAAATGTAGTTGGTTGTGATATAACCATTTTAATTTGTTCTGTTTGTGGCATATTTACAACTTTACTACTACGTCTATTCCAAAAATTTCTTCCTTCTTCCTCTTGTTCTGGTTCTTGTTCTATTTCTTCCTCTTCCTCGTAATCTTCTCCTGCTGTATCTACTCCAAATAAATCTAATACTTTGTTCATGATTGCTCCTGACATTTCAAAACCTCCTAAAATTATCGTCCTTCGTAATCTTTTTAATTATGTTATAAGTATCTAACTTTTTTATTTTATTGTCAATAGTTTTTTAAAATTGTAATGTTAATTTAATTTATCTGTAATATTTTTGTAACATTTAATATTATAGTTGTATTTCATCATATAATGATATTTTTTTCCTATTTTTGACAAAATTTTCTGAAACTCCTTTTTCTATCAATTCATTACTAGTTTCATAATTCTTTATAATAGAATATTTATCTCCACTTTTCAATATTTGAACATATACTTTGTCTGTATACCCTGCTCTTTTACAAATTACATATGCTAAATCTTCTGTTTCATATTTTATTGCACTATTTGGTACCTTCCATCCACTTACATCCCACCAAATAATGTCAAAGGATATTTTTCTGTAATTGATTAATTCTTCTGTATAATTTTCTAGTTTAAATACAACCAAGTCCTCAGTATCACTTTCTTTTGATATATATTCTATTTTAGCCTTTACTTCTTTTCTATTTGAAAGTCTAATGTTAATTGAATCACCAACATTTGCATTTTTCTCTTCTAGATTTTTGCTTTTTAATACACATGCAATATAACATGAAAAATTATCAATAATTTTTCCACTTTCTTCACTTGTTGAAACAATTTGTCCTGTTTTCAAGTGTAAGTCTTCTAACATTTTTTTACTCAAATTTCCAAAATTAGAAGGTGTAAGTATATCTTCTAACCCATCCACTCTATATGAAACTACCCCTGATCTAGTAGAAGTTAGATATTCTGATCCAGAATTTAGTTGATTTTCATATTCACTTCTTTGGTTTATTAAATCTTTTAAATATGAACCTGATGGGCTCAATTCTCCCGCTATTTTAGCTTTTTTAGTAATATATGAATTTAAATCTTTCTTATATTCTTTTATTTTTTGCATATCATTTACATGATACATATCTGTTAATTTGTTTTCCACCTGTTGTTCTATTATCTTTATATCACTTGAAAATATATTATCTTCTTTTTCCCAAGCTTCTTGTATTTTTACATCTAACTCTTTTATTTGGCTTTTTAGTTTTTCTTCTCCTACTGTTGAGTAACGGAAAACTGCTTCTCCTTTTGCTACCTTTTCTCCTTCTGCTTTAATTTGTACTAAGCCATTTTTATAATTTTCGCCTTTTAAAACAGTTTCATCTCTAATTATATAGCCTTGCACTGTTTCTTCTGAAGATATTTTGCCATTTTCTATAGCAAATGTATCTGTTGGTTTTATTATTAAATTATATACCATATAAATAATATAAACTAGAATAGCAATTAAGATAATAATAAATACAAATTGCTTATTTCTATTTATTTGTTTGCTTTTTTTCTTCACTTGTTTATCTCCTCCAAGATAATATGAATATTTTCAGATGTTGGATTTCCTCCATTTAACCATACTGTTTCTTTGTTTTTTCTAAACCATGTAAGCTGTCTTTTTGCATATCTCCTTGACTCTAATTTTATTTTTTCTATTGCTTCTTCTTTTGTTAATTTTCTTTCTATATATTCTACAATTTCTTTGTATCCTAACGCTTGTAGTGATGTAGGAAGCTTTTCATATTTTTCATAAATATTTCTTACTTCCTCTATCAATCCTTTTTCAACCATAATATCTACTCTTTTATTAATTCTTTGATACAAAATTTCTCTGTCCATGTCTATTGCAAACATCTTATAATCAAATTCTGGTTCTTTTCTTGACTCTTTTTCCAATTCTGTTTTTGTTTTTCCCGTTTGGTGATATATTTCTAACACTCTTAAAATTCTTTTTTTATCATTTTGGCTTATTTTTTCCATTGCTGTTGGATCTATTTTTTTTGCTTCTTCATATAGTTTTTCTAATCCTTCTTTTTCCATTAAGTTCTCAAGGTGTTTTCTGTATTGAAGGTCAACCTCTAGTTCCGGATATTCTATTTCATAAATAAGTGAATCTATGTATAAACCTGTTCCCCCTACTACTATAGGAATCTTTCCTTTTTCTACAATTTCTCTTATACATTTTTTGGCATCTTTTTTATAATCTGCAACACTATATCTTACTTCTGGGCTTATAATATCTAACATATAATGTTTAATATTTTGTTTTTCTTCTTCATCTGGCTTAGCTGTTCCTATATTCATTTCTTTATATATTTGCATTGAATCTGCTGATACTATTTCTCCATTTATTGCTTTTGCAAGTTCAATAGATAATGCTGTTTTTCCAGATGCAGTAGGTCCACCTATAACTATTACTTTAGCTTTTTGCATATTTTTGCTCCTTAAATTTGATTTGTTGTATTAGTGCTACTTTCATTTAAACTCATTCTGTTCGAATTTATTTCATTATTATCTATTGCATTTAATAGTTCTTCATTATTACTGTTTTCTATTATTTGTTCATTTTGTACTGTTGTATTTGTCTTGCTTTCACCTATATTTTTAACATTTTTTTGGATATTAACAAAATAAAAATATTCAACTACTAAAACTACAATAAGTAATATTACTAATGTACTAAGTTTTTTTGATAATTGTTGTACTTTTATTTGTTTGTTTTTAAATTTTCTATATTGTAATGCAAAATATGGTACAAATAGAATTACATTTATTGGTACAAACAAATATATAACAAAATTTTTCATTGCTTCATGTACAGCTGAATCTATTCCAAATCCACTTATCCAATATACTATTGAAATTAAAATATACATAGTCGCCACACTAATTGCAAGAAATATTATTATTTCTCTTTTAGGCATTTTTTTAATAAATTGATAAGTTAAAGCTAAAGCAACTATATTTGCAACTGCTGTAGCTATTATTAACCATATATCCATATTTTTCTATCTCCTTGAAAATTTCTTTTCTATATCATTTTTTGTCATTTTTATTGCTGTTGGTCTTCCATGTGGGCAAGTAAACGGATTTGGAAGTTTTAGTAATTCTTCCATTAAACTATCTACCTCTTCTTTTGAAAGAGCCATATGAGCTTTTACAGCTGCCTTGCAAGCAACTGTTGCAATAAATTTTTCTTCTTTTTCTTGTTTTGCTGTTCTTGCTACTGTATTTATTTCATCTAGTGTTTCTAAGAATAATTCTTTAGTATCTAGTTCTAAACATATATTAGGAACTCCTGTTAATTTAATAGTATTTTCTCCAAATTCTTCTAATACAAATCCTGCCTTTTCAAACATATCTATATTTTCTTTTGCTATATCCATTTCTTTATGTGTTAAATTAATAATGTCTGGTAACAACATCATTTGAGAGTCTTTTTCTCCATTTTTATAGTAATTTTCTTTTACTTTTTCATACATTATTCTTTCATGAGCTGCATGCTGATCTATCATATATAGTTCATTTCCTAATTCTATGATTATATATGTTGAAAAAGCAATTCCAATAAATTTATATGCAGGAATAGTGTTTTGTTCTTTTTCAAACATTGATATATTTTCACCTGTTGCTATTTCTGCATCAATTTTATATTCTTCTGGTTCTTCCTTTATTTCTACTTTCTTTTCTGGTGCTCTTCCAAAAACAGATGTATACATATCTTCAAATTTTTCTTCGCTTGTTTCTTCTTTTTCATTTTGTTCACTAACTTCTTTATCTATTTCTTGCTCTTGATTAATTTTATTAGTATCTATTACTTGTGTCTCATCTATTTCAATATTTTTAGCTAATTCTTGTTTCATTTCATCTGTTATTACTATTGTTTCATCATTAAAGTTTGCTTCTTTAGGTTCTATTGTTTTTAATATTTTAGTAATGTCTTCTTCAATTTCTTTAACTGGTTCTATAACTTCTGTATCTTCCTTTTTACTTTTTAACTCATTTGAACTTTCTTTAAATTCTTCAACAGATTTTTTCATTTCTGCCATCTTGTCCATTATATTCTCGAAGGTATTTGTATTTTCTTTTGCATTATTTTCTTGTTTTCTTGCTTCATATATGTCTCTCATAATATTTGGTTCATTTGAATTTTCTATTTCTTCTTTTTCTACTTTTTCCTCTCTTTTTGATAGAAATCTTGAAAACAAACCTTTAGATTTTTCTGGTGCTTGTATACTTTCTAATACACTATTTTTTACTTCTGTTTGATTGTCTTTTACCTCTTTTTCTTCTTGAACTCCTACTAAATCATTTTTCAATAAAGTATCTTTTATTGCATGATATACTGCTTTAAACACTTTTTGTTCTTCTTCGAAACGTACTTCTAATTTTGCTGGATGAACATTAACATCTACTTTATGTGGATCCATTTCAATATTTAAAACCAAAAATCCAAATTTTCCAACTGTAATCATTCCTTTGTATGCTTGTTCTGCACTACTTGTTAACGTTTTATCTTTTATATATCTTTTATTTACAAAGAATAATTGGTTTGAACGATTTGAACGAGCAATAATAGGTCTTCCAACTACACCTGTTATTTTAATATCTTCATATTCGTAATTAACTTCTAATATATTCTCTGTAATTTCTTTTCCGTAAATACCATATATAACATTTTTAATGTCACCATTTCCAGAAGTTTGAATAATAGTTTTTCCTGAGTTTATTAATTTTATTGCTATCTCTGGATGTATTAATGCTATTCTAGTCATAACATCTTCTATATAACCTGACTCTGTAAAGTCTTTTTTTAGGAACTTATAACGCACTGGAGTATTATAAAAAAGATTTTCTATAGTAATGCTTGTTCCATCTGGACAACCTGTTTCTTCATTCTTTAAAATATTTCCACCCTCTACTATCACTTCATGTCCAATTTCTTGATCTCTAGTTTTAGATTTCATACTTACTTTAGCTATTGCTGCAATACTTGCTAAAGCCTCACCTCTAAATCCCATAGATTTCACAGTTTCTAAGTCACTTGCTACTCTTATTTTGCTTGTTGCATGTCTCTCAAATGCAATTTCCATATCATCTGGCATAATTCCTTTTCCATTGTCTGTTACACGAATGTAAGAAATTCCGCCATTTTTTATTTCTACACTAATATTATTAGCTCCTGCATCTATTGAGTTTTCTACTAATTCTTTTACTACAGATGCTGGTCTTTCAATTACTTCACCTGCTGCTATTTTATTTATTGTTAAGTCATCTAATAATACTATATTTCCCACGTTTCTTCCTCCGTTTTTTATTTTTATATACTTTTTTATAATTATATCATTAAATGTTTGAATTTGTATAGTTTTTTCAAAAAAATAGTAAAAAAATATTATCTCATTAATATTATCTGTAACAATTTACTTTTTTGAAACATTGTAACACTTTTTAATTTTTAGAATAGTATATACCATACAAAAGAACAAACGACGTAACAAAAATTTATATAGGAGGTACTTATAATGAGAAATTGTTGTTGTAACAGTGAAATACTTTGGTTCATTATCCTATTTTTACTACTTTTCTGTGGCTGTGGAAACAATAACTGCGGTTGTGGCAACGGATGTTGCTAGTTTCTCTTAGGTAAATGTCAAAGGTTCAAAGTTTACTTTGAAAGGAGGGAAATATTATGCCAGAAAATAGAGGTTGTGGATGTGGTTTCGGTAACGGATGTGACTGCATTTGGATTATAATCATATTAATATTAATATTCTGTTGTTGTGGAAATAACAACTGTGGCGGATGTGGATGCTGCTAGAATTTAATTCTTCAAACATAAAAAGCGATAGAATTTCTATCGCTTTTATTATTTAATTCATTCCTGCCGTATACCCTGTAGAATATGCAATTTGAAGATTAAATCCCCCTGTATATGCATCTACATCAATTATTTCTCCTGCAAAATATAATCCTTCCACAATTTTAGATTCCATTGTTTTTGGGTTTATTTCCTTTATGCTAATTCCTCCAGCTGTAGCTATTGCCTCTTCTATTGGTCTAAAACCTTTTATTTCTATTTCAAATCCTTTCAATGTTTTTAATAATTCTAATCTTTCTTCTTTTGTGACAGAATTTATTTTCTTTTCTCCATCTAATTTTGTAAGTTCTAAAACTGGCAAAATCATTTTTGATGGTAGCAAATCTTGAAGTCCATTTTGTAAATCTTTATTTTTATATTTTTCAAAATCTCTTTTTATTCTATTATCTAATTTTGTTTCATCTAAAGCTGGTTTTAAATCTATTTTTAATGCAATCTTATTTTTGTAAAATTTTTCTTCTATATTTTTGTATCTTAATAAATGTGCTGATGAGCTAAGTATTGTAGGTCCTGATACTCCAAAATGTGTAAATAGCATTTCTCCAAAATCTTCATAAATAGTTTTGTTAGTTTCTTTATCTATTAATGTTATTCCTACATTTTTTAAGCTTAAGCCTTGCATTTGTTTGCAAAGTTTTAATGACTTTTCTGATGCTGTTAGTGGTACAAGTGATGGTTTTATTTTTTCTATGCTATGCCCTAATTCTTTTGCCATTTCATATCCATCACCAGTAGAGCCTGTTGCAGGATAACTTTTTCCTCCTGTTGCTAAAATAATTTTGTCTGCTTTTATTTTTTCTCCTCTTTCTAAGATAACTCCTGTTGCTCTTTTAACTCCATTCACTTCTTCTACTAGGATTTCTTTTACTTTTGTATTTGTTCTTATTTCAACTTTTAAACTATTTAGTTTTCTTATAAATGCATTTAATACATCTTGTGAGTGATCAGACACAGGGAATATTCTATTTCCTCTTTCTTCTTTTACTTCTACATGTTGGTCTTTTAATAAATTTATTATATCTTCGTTTGTATAATTTTGAAAACTACTATATAAAAATCTTCCATTACCAGGAATGTTTGAAATAAATTCTTCCATAGGAATAGAAGATGTAATATTACACCTTCCTTTTCCAGTTATTAATAATTTTCTTCCCAAACTATTCATTTTTTCAAGTATTGTTACACTATTTCCATATTCAGCACTACTAATTGCTGCCATCATTCCTGCTGGTCCACCGACCTATAACAATTACTTTCATTTTTTCTCCTCCTTAAGTCAGCTACAAACTAGATTTAAAAGAATTAAATTTTTAGGTTTGTTCTTATTTTCAATTATTTTTTTCAGGTCCGTCCCCTGTGTTCCGAAATCGGAACGAAAAGGTCCGTCCCTATTGTTCTCTTTACTAAATTATAAACATATTCTTGTCCTATTTTTCCTACTGATTTATCATATTCTTCTCCTAGTAATAAATTATCTGATAAAATACGAATTCCTATTGTAGGAATATTAAATTTTAGTCCCATTTGGTATGTGCCTATTGTTTCCATATCCTCACATAGTATATCATACTTTTCTGAAAGCCATAATAATCTATCTTTCTCTGCGTTCCAAACATCTCCACTTCCCATCGTTCCTACTTTATAAGAAAAATGCTGTTCTTTTGCTTCTTCTTTAGCCAATTTTACTAGCTCCTCATTTGCTTTTAACAACACTAATTCATCTATTCCTTCTTTAAAAGTTTTTAGCTCCCACTCTAATGAATTGCTTCCTTTTCCTTCTTCTTTATATGGTGTTTGAAAGGAATTTATATTGATGCAATTTCCGCCTATTACTAAAGTTCCTTTATGAACATCTTTTGTAATTCCACCTGCAACACCTTGGTTTATTATAATGCAAGGTGAAAAATTTATTATTCCAATTACTGTTGCCGCTGTAACATTCATTAGCCCTACTTGTGTTTTAGATAAAATTATCGGATATTCATCTATTTTTCCTTTATAGAAAATATAATCATATAATTTTATTTCTTCTACTTTTTCCATTTTTTCTTTAATAAGTGCTATTTCATCTTCCATTGCACCTTGTATTAATATAGGTTTTTGTTCCATTTTTAATTCTTCCTTATTCCATTATATTTTGTATTGCCTTTAGTACTCCTAATTTTCCATATTCATATGTAAGTCCACCTTGCATAAATGCAATATAAGGCTCACGTATTGGTCCATCGCAAGAAAGTTCTATTGAAGAACCTTGTGTAAATGCTCCTGCTGCCATAATAACTTGGTCTGTATAACCTGGCATGTCCCATGGCATAGGAATTGAGTTTGAATCCACTGGTGAACCCATTTGTATTCCTTGACAATATTTTATTAATTTTTCTTTATCTTTAAAAATAATATTTTGAACTATGTCTGCTCTTTGGCTCTCTGCTTTTGGCTCTACCTCATAACCTAACTCTTCTAACATTTTACTTGCAAATACTGCTGTTTTTAAGCTTGAAGCCACAACTGATGGAGCTAAAAATAGTCCTTGTAAAATTGATTTATTAATTCCTAAAGTTGGTCCAACTTCTTTTCCTTCGCCTGGTGCAGTTAATCTCTGTGCAACTAAATCTACTAAATCTCTTCTACCTACAACATATGCTCCGTTTGGTGCTATCCCTCCACCTAAATTTTTTATAAGTGAACCTACTGCAATATCTGCCCCTACTTCTATTGGCTCTTTAGTAGTAACAAATTCGCAATAACAATTATCTATCATTATTATTACTTTTTTATCTATTTCTTTAATTAATTTTATAACTTTTTCCAGCTTATCTATTGTAATACTCTTTCTTGTAGAATATCCTTTAGAACGTTGAATTTCTATTAGTTTTACATTTCCTTTTTTTAATCTTTGTTCTATTTTTTCATAGTCAAAATCATCATTTATTAAATCAATTTGCTCATATTTTACATTATAAGATTTAAGTGATGCAGGATTATCTACAATTCCAATAACTTCGTCTAATGTATCATATGGTTTTCCAGTAATACTAAGCATTACATCATTTGGTCTTAAAAGTCCAAATAAAGTTACAGTTAAAGCATGTGTTCCAGAAATAAATTGGCTTCTTACTAAACTGTCTTCTGCTTTAAAAATATCTGCAAATACTTTTTCTATTGTATCTCTACCAATATCTCCATAGCCATAACCTGTTGTACTTCCAAAATGCATTTCTGAAATTTGATTTTCTTGAAATGCTTTTAATACTTTTAAGCTATTTTTTGTACAATTTTCTTCTATTTGTTTAAATATATTTTCCACATCTTTTTCAACTTTTGTTGATAACTCTTCTATTTTTTTACTTATTCCAAACTCTTCGTACATTTATTTTCTCTCCTTTTAATTACTTTTATATTATAGCATTTCTGTGTTTATTATTCAACTAAAATTATTTAAAACAAGCTTTATTATTATATTTTAGTTTATTCTACCTCTTTTAGTATGTTTTTGAAAAAATGGTAAAATTTTTAGTTGACCTTCACTTTATTTTATGATAGTATAAATTTAATAGTAAAAGGTGGTGTTTATTATGGATACAGAATCTAAAAAAGAAATTAAAATTATTTCAGGTAATGGAAAAGATTTAAATATTTCTCCTGTTTATGACCATATTGATATAGAAAAACCAAATACAGAAAAGGAAAAGAAAAAAATTATAATTCCAGAAGAAAAAAAATAAAATTGCTAACTTTAAAATTAGCAATTTTTTTATTTATCTATATAGCCTCTTTATTTTCTTCATTATTTGTATTTTCTGCTTGATCTATAACTTCTAAACTTGCAACTGAAACTTCATATGCTATTCTTATTTCTGAAGTACCATCTTCATATTTCTTCTCGTATTGTCTAGATTGTACTCTACCAATAATTCTTACTTCTGTTCCAACTGGAATATTTTCACAGAATCTAGCATTTCTACCCCATGCTATACATGGTATATAATCTGATTTATTATAAGCTCTATTTACTGCAAGTAATACATCTGCTATTTCTCTACCAAATGGTGTTTTTCTGTAGATAGGTTTTTTACAAATAAAACCATCTAAAATTACTTCATTTGATGAATTTTCTTTGCTTGGTTTAAATTCTTCTTCGTCTTCATTTCCAAATTTTATTTCTTTTGCAAATACTGTAAGCACTAATCTGTTTTTTTCATTTTCGTAACTATTGTATGAACGGAATTGTCCTTCAATAATTACATTTTTTCCAATTTCTAAATCTTCTTCTACTAATAATCTTTCTGAAATAGTAATTGGAATGTTGTCTGCATTACCGCTTAAACGTGGTACACTTAAATCAAATATGTAAAATTTTTCTCCATAAATTTCGTGACTAAATCTCTTTTCACTTGTTACTTTTCCAATTAGAACTAATTGGTTATTTTCTGAATAGTTTGTATTCAATTTCTTTTCCTCCCCTTATTTGTTTATCTCATTAGCATTTTATTCTTTTGGTATATTTTTTAGAATGTTTTTTACAAATTCTATTATACTACCTTTTTTTGGATTTGTCTACATAAAAAGTTAAATTTTCCAATTTTTATTTTATTTTTAATTGATTTATACTATTTTTTTGGTATATTAATAATATTATTTTCTATATAACAATAATATAGTTCCTATTGCCATACTACAATTTGTATTTTCATATAAAGGTACTCTTATTTCTTCTGGCTCTATATTTTTACCATCTTTAGTTTTTAAATTTCTTTGTAGACAAAGCATTATTTCATCTTCTTCTACTGAAGATGCCGTAATTGTTGCTTTTGAGTTAAAACCATATGTTACAATTTCTGCATTTATGTTTTCTATTAATTTTAAATTGCCTTTTATATCAGAATTAATAATTACATATTTAGCTTTTTGTATTAATTTTTTTAACATTTCTTCATTTTTAAATTCTTTTGTAATTATTATTGTTTCGAATGTAATATTTTTTATGTTTTCTATGCTCTTTTCTTTAAGAAATAGTATATTGCTCTCTTTAAAATCTAATTTTTCTAATTGTTTACGAATGCAGTTTTCTACATTTTCTTCACTAACAATCCCGATAAATGGCATTTTATATCTCCTTAAATTAAATTTTATTGGTATTATTTCCAAAATTATATTACTTATTCATTTTTAGAATTTACTCTCTGTGTGCCATTTACATCTATATAATAATTATTTTTGTATATTAAATCTGAAACTGTAACAATTTGATATCCTTTTTGTTCTATATTTGTTAATAACATATCTAAACTATCTGCTGTATGCTTTGTTCCATTATGGCTTAAAATTATACTTCCTGAAGACAATTTATTTTCTAATCGTTTCCACATCTCTTCACCTGTTAAACCTGAATAATCTAATGTATCTAAGTTCCATTGTATTGTCTCATGATTTTGTGATTTTGCTGCTTTTATTACAGTATCATTATATTCTCCATATGGTCCCCTATATAGAGTTGTTTTCTTTCCTGTAATTTTTTCTATTTTCTCACTACATTTTTGTATTTGTTCTATATTTTTCTCTAAACTCAAATTATTTACATGTGGATGCGTATTTGAATGATTACCTATTTCGTGACCTGCCTCAGATATTTTCTTTACCGCTTCTTGGTGTTTATCAACAAAATCTCCTACCATAAAAAATGTTATATGAACATTGTGTTTTGCAAGAGTTGATAAAATAGAATCTATATCATCTGCTTCCCATGCACAATTCATTGTAAAAGCTATCTTTTTTTCGTTTGTTTGCACATTATATATTGGTAATTCCTTTGTTGCAGCTGATGTCTCTATTGTTGCATTATTTGTCATTGCAAATGCCATTACAAACAATATAATAACTGTGCCAAGCGATACAAGATATGAGTTTATTTTTGATTTATTAAATACTATAAACATAAAAACCTCCTCTTTGATACGTCCTAAAAAATTCCTACTATAAGCTAATTCATTTTATGCTTATAGTAAGAGGTTTATGATATTTTTTAATCATAAACCTCTATTGCTTTTATTATTGTTCTTTTAATTGCTCCTAATGTGCACGTAATTAATGTTATTTCTCTTTCACCATTTGTATTATTATACAAACATGTTGTATCATTTGGATCTACCTTATAATTTTTATAAACTTGATATACCACTTCTCTACCATATGTATCTGTCATAATAATTTTGTCACCTATTTCAAGTTCTTTTATTCTTCCAAAGGTTTGATTGTAATTATGTCCTGATATACAAAAATTACCTACTTCATTTACTTTTGGTCCACAAGTTTTAGTAACTGATAATTTCAATGTTTTTTCGTTTGTTTCTTCTAACACATACTTTTCTATATTTAATTTAGGTATAGTTATTTTGCCCACTGTCTTACATCCTCTATATTGTTCCGGAAAATTTTCATATTCTTTTAAGTTATTTTCTTCATTATCTATTATTTTTATTTCATTTTTTTCTTTATTTATAAATTGATTTGCACTTACTTTTGTCGTAAATTCTTTAGTTTCAAAGTTATCTTTATCTATTTGGTCTATACAGATGTTAAATAGAAATACAAAAAATACTATAGCCACTATACCTGAAAAAATAATAGGTATTTTTATTCTTACGATTTTACACTTCATATTTTATTTTCTTCTATATACCCTTAAATATACTAAATAAAGTACTATACATATTACACTAAAATAAATAGCATATTCTCCAAGTGTTGCACCTGTTTTTGGTAATTCCTCTGCTTCTTCATTTTCTACTACATTAGTTATTTCATTCGCTATAGTTTCATCGTCTTTTACTTGTATAGTTACTGTTTTTTGTGCCAATATATCGTTTGCATTTTGTACATCTAAAAGAGTTAATTTTATAGTATATGCACCTGCTTTTGTAAATGTTGCTTTTACTGGTGTTTCATTAGTAAAAGTTCCTGATATTGCAAATCCTGCTTCTGGTCCCCAATATCCCCATTGTGCAATATCAATTGTGGTTCCTAAAGAATCTGTTGCCATTAACTTTGGTGTTGCTGGACCTTCTATTTCTACTTTTACTCTTACATTTGTATGTGTTGGTGTTGACTGCCCTGCTAATATAATATTAGTATCTTTTTCTTCATTTACTTTTACTTCACCAGTGTAAGAAATGTCGAAATGAATTGTAGAGTCAATTGCTGCATAAGAGCATACTCCAAATATTAGTAAAAATGCCAAAGCTACCAAAAAAATTCTTAGTTTTTTCATTTTATTTTCATTCCTTTCCAATTTAAAATTAGGCTTTTTATCCAAACTCTTTTTTTAATATATATTGTTTTTATTTTAATTTATTCTACTAACTTTTATTTATTTTTCTACATATTTTGACACTTTATTGCTAAATTTTACATATTATATAGTAGCTATAAAATATAGCCAAAATTTAAAGAAAAGAGGTATTTATATGGATTTTGACAAAAACGTATGTCCTGTAGTGGATGTAGATGGTGTTATTGCATCTGGAAAACAATTTGACTTAGATATTCGTCTTCCAGAAGACAACAGAAACGTTATATATGGCGTTATAAAAGATTGCTATGGCGATCCTGTACGTGATGCTGTTGTTAAACTTATAGAGATAATATGTGAATGTGGTAAGGAAGAAAGAAGACCTGTTTCTCATACTTTCACAGATAAAGATGGTGAGTTCGTATTTGGTCCTTTATGTGCTAACAAAATGTATGCAATACAAATTTGGGTAGATAATGTAAAACATTGTAAAGTTTGCACAGAATGTAAACGTGAAGGAAAATGCTTAAAAGGTGTTAAATTAGATTGTAAACATGATTTTAAATGCGAAAAAAAGGATTGTGTAAGATCTGAAGAATGTTCTAAATGTACTAACACTCCAAGCTGTTGCTAATTGCATATTTATGTAAGAAATCATCTATTCTTATAATAAAAAAACAGAATTAAAATTTATCTTCTACAGAAAGTTATCATACTATGATAGCTTTCCTAGAATATAAAAAAACGAGCCTACACTTTTTTGTGTAGGCTTTGTATTTATAATATTCCCATTTTTCTAGCAAATTGTCTTCCTTTTTTTATCATTTGCTTTTTGTTTTTTCCTGACATTTCTTTATAAACCATCATAGCTCCTGCTGAAACCATTCCGCCAATTATCATACCTTTTACAAACTTCATATTCATTTATTACCTCCTTTTTATTTTTCTATTATTATGGATTTTTTCTTTTAATTTTATACTCTCTAAAAAGTCTGTATGTTTCATAAATCGCTATAATTAATATAAACACGGCAAAAAATTTTTTTAACAAACTAGAATCAATATTACTTGATATTATTGCTCCCATAATAGCACCTAATACTCCAAATATAGAAATAATTAACGCCAATTTTAAATCTACATTTTTGTATTTCAAATTAGTATATATTGCAACTATTGAGGTTGGAATAAAAAACACCAAATTTGTAGCTTGTGCTATATGTTGGTCTAAACCTGAAAAAACTGATAATAAAAGAATTAATATACTTCCTCCACCCATTCCAAGTCCTGTTACAATTCCTGCTATTATACCAAACAGAATTATTACTATCATTTGTTACTCATATAATCAATTTTATAGAAATTCTAATCTATTTAATTAATTTCCTTTCTTTTAATTTTATTACATTGTATATTTACTGAATTAACATTTTTATTGAAACATAAAATAAAAATATGGTAAATAGAATTCGTACATATATAGTTGGTATTTTTCTTAATAATTTTGTTCCTATTATTCCTCCAATTACACCACCTATTGCACAATAAATTCCAATTTTCCAATCTATATAATTTTGTCTATAATAAAAAATACTACTTGCTATAACCATTGGTAATATGCAAAGCACTGCTGTTCCTCTTGCTTTTTTATCTTCCATTTTTAATAGATATATAAACGCTGGCACTAAAATTAAACCTCCACCTGAAGCAAACAAACCGCATATTATTCCTGCAACAAAACCAATTAATGGTCTTTTCATCTCTTTCATTTCATTTTCCTTTTATTCTTTAGTATGCAATTTTTCAAAAATTTTATTCAGGACATTTTTGGACGGGTCACTTTTGTCCTTTACATAAACTGAAATAATTGATATGTTTTTATTATATTATTTTTAACAATTGTTCTACTAAAAAATCTATATCTTCTTTTGTATTATCATCACCTAAAGTAATTCTTAAAGCACCATTTGCAAATTCTTTGTCAAGACCTATTGCAACTAACACATGTGAAGGATTAGATGAACCAGAACTGCATGCACTTCCAGTTGATGCACATATTCCTTTTTCATCTAATTTAAGTAATAATTCCTCTCCATCTACATTTGGAAATGACACATTTGCATTTCCTGGTAATCTTTTTTCTGTACTTCCATTTATTTTACAATTTGGTATTTTTTCTTTCAATTGTGAAAAATAGTAATCTCTTAAATCTGTTAATTTTTTTATATGTTCATCTAAATTTTTATCAGCTATTTCTATTGCCTTTCCTAAACCTACAATTCCTGCAACATTTTCTGTTCCAGACCTTTTATTTTTCTCTTGATGTCCTCCATCTTGGATTCTATCAAATTGTATTCCTTCTCTTACATATAGTGCGCCTACTCCTTTTGGTCCATAAAATTTATGTGCAGACATTGATAATAAATCTATATTCATCTCGTTTACATCAATTTTTGCATTTCCTATAGCCTGAACACAATCTGTATGAAATATTATTTGGTACTTTTTCGCAATTTCTCCTATTTGTTTTATTGGCTCCATAGTTCCTATTTCATTATTTGCAAACATTACACTTATAAGAATTGTATCTTGTCTTATTGATTTTTCTAATTCTTCTAAAGAAATAAAACCTTCTTCATCTACATTTAAATATGTTATATTAAAGCCTTGTTTTTCTAATGTTTTACAACTTTCTAGAATTGCAGGATGTTCAATTCTACTTGTAATTATGTGTTTCCCTTTTTGCATATTTGCATATGCAACTCCCTTTAATGCTAAATTGTCTGATTCTGTACCACAAGATGTAAAATAGATTTCTTTTACTTTAGAATTAATTGCATTTGCTACTTTCTGTCTTGCATCTTCTATTGCTCTTTTAGACTGCCTTGCTATAGAATAAATTGATGATGCATTTCCATACTGCATATTGAAATATGGTATCATTTCTCTTAAAACTTCTTCTTTTACTCTTGTTGTGGCTGCATGATCAAAATATTTTATATTCATATTAAAAACTCTCCTTTTACCGTTTTTAATATTATATTATTTTAAAGTTATATTATTCTAATATAACTTTAAAAATCTATCTTAACACAAAAAAAGCGAGCCTAAGATTTTCTAGCAAATGTAAATTTTAAGAAAATCTAAGGC